>JADHYP010000057.1 GCA_016782355.1 Candidatus Syntropharchaeum sp.
GGCACACGGATTTGGGATCGCGGCAACGCTTCTAAAAGTTATTTCGTGTCTTGAAGACGCAGGAAGAAGTTGAGCCAGTGCGCCATCGACTTGAGCATCGGGTAAGAGCGTATCTGTTCGTGTGCATGCTGGCGTATCGGGTATTATCGGTGCTTCAGTGGAAGCTGAAAGAAGCTTCGGCCAGGAAGATTCGTGGGAACGTGCAGATACGCTGTTGCAAGCTCTTGGCAGGGTAGAACGCGTGGAGGTCACGTTTGGTAATGAAACAAAGACATGGTACCTCAATGTAACGAAGGCGATAACGGATACTTTGAAGGAAATTGGCAGGAGTGATTTACTTAAAGAGGAAACACGCCTCGTAAATTCACTGAAAATGTAGGTGGCACATTTTTTCTAAACAGGTAATAATATACTGTTTGCCCGGGAGGAAAATCGTGGGGAAGCATCCGCCACGAACAACCAGCGCGCAGCAAATAAAAGATTGCATTGACTATCTCACGCATATCTTGTTCGCGAGGTCTACCGCCAGTTTTCGCTGGCGGGATCAAAGGTTCAATGATTTGCCATTCGGCATTGCTTAAATAGCTGGGGTATGATTTCCGTTCCATACCCCCCATAATTAAACATAATTACAAATTTCAAAGGAGTTTGGTACTTTTCAAACACCCTCTAAGATTTCTAAATCGCTGTATTCATCGGCTTCACCTCTGGCATAAGAGCCAAAAAGGATGATTCTCTCTGGCTGATACTCTTTCAATCCTTCCAGCACTATTTTCAATCTTTCCATTATTTCATTTTATCCAAATTCAATGAATTTACTAACTTCAATATCCCGTTATTATTATATCATTCCTCAGATATTAAAATTTATAGATACATAACAAAAAATGAAATCCATGCCTGCATCCGCACCTACACCCATCCGAGCCACGAAAAGCATCTGCCCCGTATGCTACCGCATCATAGATGCGAACCTGTATGAAGATAACGGAGCAGTTTACATGGAGAAGAGCTGTGCGGAACACGGCACTTTTAAAGACCTTTGCTGGTCGGATTATCAACTTTACAAACAATTTGAAGCGAAAAACATAGAAGAGGCAGGAAGAAGAGAAATAAAGGAAAATAATGGTGAATGCCCATTCGATTGCGGTTTGTGCCCGCAGCATGAATCATCCACGGTTTTGGGTGTCATAGACGTAACGATGAGATGCAACCTGAGATGTCCTATCTGCTTTGCAAAAAGTAACGGAAACGGCGGGGGACATGAAAAAGACCCTACGACAGAAGAACTAAAAGCGATTATAGACAACTTCGCAGCGAATACCAATGCCGCTGGGCTTCAATTCAGTGGCGGCGAACCCACGCTGAGGGACGACCTCCCCGAACTTATTTCATACGCAAGGAAAAAGTTCGAGCACCTGGAAGTGGATACAAACGGCATAAAAATGGCAGAGAGCGGGGAATACTGCAAAGAGATAGAATCCGCAGGCACAAGTGTCGTTTACCTTCAATTCGATGGTGTAACGGAAGTGCCCTACGAGAAGTTGAGAGGTCGAAAACTGCTCGAAGTAAAGAAAAGCGCGATAGAAAACCACCGAAATGCGGGACCAAAACCCGCTATCGTTCTCGTGCCTACCATCGTAAAAGGCATGAACGACGACCAAATCGGCGCTATTATAAAGTTTGCGATAGAGAATAGTGATGTCATAAGAGGCGTAAATTTCCAGCCTGTTTCCTTCTGCGGTAGAACGTCATATACCGAAAATGAACGGATAACGGTTTCTGACGTCATCAGTAAAATAGAAGAACAAACGGGTTTTCTTCGTAGAGATGATTTCTTGCCTCCCTCGCAGATGAGCATGCTGCTTGGAACTTTGGGCAAATCGGAAGTGGGCTGCCATTTCTCTTGCGGCGCTTTTTCTTATCTCGTAATCGAGAAAAACGGAAAAGTAGAGCCGATAACGAAATACGTGGATATGGGTAGATTGGCAGCGGCATATAAAAAAAAGAATAAGATACCTGTTGTTACGGCTTTAAGAAGTATCCGTCCGGGTTTTTTAAAAGAGCTTTTCATCGGGTTCGTAAAAAGCCACGATTACCGGGACTTAAGCGACCTCCATTTCAACCTTCTATTTATTGGCGCAATGCATTTCATGGACCCCTACAATTTCGATTTTGCTCGTTTAAAGAAATGCGTGATTCACTACGGTTTGCCAGATGGTAGAATAGTGCCCTTTTGCTCGCATAATAACATACACAGGAGTGGAAAATCAGTATCTGTTTACCGCCGAGATCGCGGAGAGCAACGTCAAGGTTCTGAAGGACGGCATTCGCCGGATGGTGAATGATTTTACAGACGCTCCGCGTTCTCTGCGGGCTCAGCGGTAAACAAGTAAGATTTTTTTCAAACCCTGACAATCTCGTATTCCCGCATGCCCAAGCCCAATCTATGCGCCTCGTGTACCTGAACGGTAGGGTCGCCTTTGAACAAATGCTTTCCTATCATGTCTATGGTAGCCATGTCCACGGCGACAATATCTTTAGAGGCTAAAACGCCTATGTCCGGGCTTATATACTCAGGAGCGGATTCCGCGCAATCGCAAAACGGCGTAATGTCAATCAGGAAATTAACGAAGACGAAATTGGAATACGGAAGATTTTTTAGAACGGCATGAGCGACTTCTGCAAGTCTATTTTGTAGTTTCTCGGACATGTCTTCAGGCAATTTTAAAGCACCACTCTCGCATTCACTAATACAGGAGCCACAACCTATACAGCGTTCAAGGATTAACTCATGGTCTTCGCGTATCGCATCCTGTTTACACACCGCTCTACAATTATCACAGTCCGTGCATAAATCCGGATTTCGCACCGGTCTCGTCACTTCGTGCTGATACATTTTTGTTTTTTTAGTCACACAGCCCATAGCAACGTTTTTTATCGCACCACCGAAAGAAGAAGGGTAATGACCGGTGGCATGCGAAACGACGAGCATCGAATCGCTATCGTATATGCTCCTCGCTATTTCCACTTTCTCGTTCACCTGCACACCTTCGTCTTTCAGACCATCGGCTATAATCACCGGGCAGCCGAGATAGGAGGGTAGGAATCCATGAGCATAAGCAGTTCTGTAATAATCCATCGCTGTATATCTTTCTTCCTTATACATGGTCGTAGTATCGGTAACAAAAGGGTCTCCACCGTGATTCTTCACCGCTTCCACTATTTTCTGCACGTAAAGCGGTTTTACGAATGTCTTGTTGTTGCACTCGCCCATGTGCATCTTCAGAGCGATGATTCCGTTCAAACTGCCAACACCAACTTTTTCCAGCAGTGTTTCGAGCTTTTCTATAATAGGAACGCCCTTTTTTACATCTATAAAATATACTTCGCTCATTGTTACCACATCTTAGGATATTGATATATTAAATTAAAATCCTAATGGAAAAGAAGAGATGCACATCAGCACTGATATTGGCGGCACGTTCACCGACTTTGTGATATTTGACGGAGAGAAGATAAGGACGTTCAAGGTGCCTTCCACGCCGGAAAAGCCCGAGCTCGCCATTCAGAAAGGTCTGGAGAAACTCGGTACTGCTACCCTCTTCTCTCATGGTGCTACAATCGCAACGAATTCTGTTTTAGAGCGAAAAGGTGCGAAAATCGGGTTGATAACAACGAAAGGTTTTGCGGACATCCTTAAAATAAAAAATGGAATGGCCGTTTCCTGCTCTTCGGAAGTGCTGCCGGAATTCCGGGAATACGAGAGGACGTCCACAACCGTCTTAGATGCATATTTAAAGATAATTGTGGAACGCTACATAACCAATCTGGAAGCTATTTTAGCGAAGAAAGGCGTGGAACAGTTTTATGTCATGCAATCCAACGGTGGAGTAGTTAAAGCGCGGGTTATGAAGATACGATTTTGGGTGTTTGGAGGGTGGTGAACTCGAATATGAACAAAGCCATCAGGGTGGTTTCTGTTGAAAAGGGGCTTGACGTCCGTGATTGTTCTTTAATTGCTTTCGGCGGTGCAGGTCCGGTGCATGCCGTCGCATTAGCAAAGGAGCTGGGCATTCCGAAGGTGATAGTTCCGTATGCATCCGGAGTATTCTCTGCTTATGGTATCATGGTATCTGACGTGCAATTGGACTATGGCAGGACTAAAATTTTGAGAGTGAGTGGGGCAGAGGAAGAAGCGGAAGAGTTTGTAAAGAAAACGGTAGAATATTTTGCGGCTGAAGCAAAAAGAGGGCTTACGGAACAAGATATTGACTTCACGGATGCAATGCTGTTGCCCTCTCTGGATATGAGATACGTTGGGCAGAGTTATGAAATAAATGTGGGCTTCAAGGGATTGGAAGATGCACGAAATAGTTTTCATGAGTGCCATAGCCGACTTTATGGCTATGCTATGCCTGCTGAGCATGAAGGTGCGGCGATTATTGAAGGTAAGGACTCTACCGTTGTTGTGCTTCCGGATATGCGGTTTTCGGTGGATGCGTATGGGGATATCGTTATATTTAAATAATAGAGATTTGAATAAAATTAAAAGTCCACGGGATATAATTCTGGGAGATGAGCGAAAATGATAAGAAAGGAAGATATTTTGAATTTTATTCGGCAAAACCAGAACTATTTAAAAGAGCATTTTTATATTAAAAAAATAGGTCTCTTTGGGTCATTTGTGCATAATAAACAGACAGAAGATAGTGATATAGATATCATCATTGAATTAGAAGATAATACGCCTGATATTTACGAGTTAAAAGAGGAATTACGTGAATTTATTGGTAAGCAATTTAATCGCGATGTAGATATAGCGAGAGAAAAATATCTTAAGTCTTATGTGAAGGCTCAAATCATAAACGAGGCTGTGTATGTGGGGTAAAGACAAACAAAATCTCCTGGGAATACTGGAAGCCATTGAAAGGATAGAAGAGTATATTTCTCCTTTTAATAGTGCTGATGAGTTCTTTGACAATACAATTAACTTTGATGCGGCTATGATGAATTTCATCATTATTGGGGAAATGGTGGAAAGACTGACGGATCAGTTTAAGGAAACATACAGTCATATAGACTGGATGAAAATCAAAGGGTTCCGTAATATCGTTGCCCACGATTATTTCGGCATTGACGCGGAAGAAGTAGCGACTCTAAATGACGAGTTATTGATGGAATACTGGGAAAAAGCCGAAAATATAATCGCGGAATTCAACGAATATGGCGGCGGACCTGAAGATGAAGAGGAAGAAGCTTATCAGTGGCTGAATGAAATTTCCGAATTGATTAAAGAGGGTAATATATCCTCAGATGCAAAATTTAAATTTTTAGATGAAGCCTTTGTGGAGTATGATATTGGGAATTCAGGTTTTGAGGATGAATTGATGCATATTTTTTTCGAGATGTGCGAGACGAAGGAAGAATGGGAATATTTAGTGGAAAAACTGGCAAAACGTCCCTCTGATTGGCGAAAAAAGTTGATTATGAATATTCAGAAGAGCTATCTTTGCAATGAAAGAGCATATTTAGAAACGCGTATGGAAAATCTCCATTACGGTATGGATTACTGGGATTTGGCGGAGTTCTACGTTAATAAGGGCGATTTGCAAAAGGCACTGGAAACGGCAGAACAGGGGATATTAAAAGGCGAAGGGAGGCTTACAGAGCTGTTTCAATTTTTGTTTGAGCATTTTGATGAAGAAAGGGACACCGCCAATATAGAACGAATTGTTCGGGTTGCGTTGACCCGGAAGAGCGAAGAGAAGGACATGCTGGACAGACTATTTGAGTATCATAAAACGCAGGGGAATTACGAAAAAGCAAAAGAGGCTCTGCAAAAAGCATATAAAATCATGCGATATGGAAACTACTATGCAGAATACAATAAAATGAAAGAGTTCATGAGGGCTGCAGACTGGAAACAGATTGAGCCCAAAATATTCAATGACGTTCAAGAAAAAGACATCTGTGACTATCTACGGATCTGCCTGGACAAAAACATGAAAGAGACAGTCCTGCATACAATTTTAAAGCCCCCTGAGAATCAGTGGATAATGAAAAATGAGTTTGATGAATTCGCAGCTAAGCTGGAAGAAGATTTTCCGGAAAGGATAATAGAGTATTACTGGCAAAGCGCTTATAGAAACATCCCGGGAGGAAATAGAAATACTGAAGGCATAATGAGGTTAAGTAGATCGTGGACTTTGGACAGCTAACAATAAAATTAAAGAGGTATATGTGATGGATAATATAGAACTAATCGGAGCGGTGATTACAGGAGTAGAAGCTGTGGTTCTTCTGGCTACGCTTATTTTTATATATTATCAATATAGAAGAACCATTTCAGTTATGTCGAGCCAGCTATCGATTATGTCTGAGCAATTATCTGAAGTGAGGAAAGAAATTCGCATAGCTACACACGAAGATTTATACGAAAAACTCCTTACGTTGTATTATAAATATATTGAATATGCAGATGATCTAAAAGATGTTTTTAGAGCACATGCAAAGCTTGAAGCATCTGAGATAAGAAAAGAGTATATAATATTTGCAGTTTTAGATATACTATATCTTATGTATATACAGCGAGATACGCTCGATAAAGGTTTGCTCAAAACTTGGGAGATGTGGATTAATAAAATATTTGAGGAACCAAAAATGTTTGAAATTTGTGAAGCAGTCAAAGAAGAATACGATACCGAATACATTAAATATATAGAAAAACATCATAAAAAGAAAAGGGAGGATGAAAATGTTAGAGCTGGCTGAGTATGATAATACCTTAGCCTATTTTAAGATGATATTAAATATGTAGCTAAAGTAATAAAGTTAAATTACTTAGGTGAACCTCTTCTCCATCCGAAGATTGTGGAAATGATAAGATATTGTAAGGACAATACCTCTGCAAAAATATCTTTATCCACAAATGGAGTATTGTTAGACAATAAAGACCTATCTGAAAAAATGATCAGCGCAGGAATCGATGAGATTATATTTTCATTAGATGCAGCCACAGCAGATACTTATCGCAAAATTAAAGGATATGACAACTTTGATAAAGTTATAAAAAATATTGAAAGCTTCTTGAAAATAAATGCAAACAATACTAGTGTCATGTCAACTTTCAAGTGTCGGATAAAGCCGAGATAACTTTATCCGGGCATCCTCAGTTGTGAATTGCCAATTAACTTTTGCATTTTTGTTATTTCTGAATTTCTGCCATGCCGATACCTCTTTCCTGACAACCGCGATGTCATCGATTCTTCTATTTAAACACTGCCCTGCGAGCACGTTCAACTCAATCTCTGCCATATTCAACCAGCTCCCGTGCTTCGGGGTGTACACAAACTCGAAACTGTCCCATATTGCCTTTGCCTTATCCGGCTGAAACGTTTCATAGAGCGATCCGGGGACGTGTGTGTTCAGATTGTCCATAACCAGCGTTATTTTTTCCGCTATTTCGTTTTGATCTGCGGTCTCTTCCAGAAAACAAGCCCAGTCCCGTTTGGTTTTTCTTTCAGTAATCTTAACCATGCGCTTTCCTGCCAATGGCTCACAGGCGAGAAAAATATTGCACACGCCGCAACGCCTGTATTCATAATCATGCCTGGTCGGCTGCCCGGGCGAAGCAGGAATGGGAGTTCTTGTCTCTGCAATCAGCTGCTTTGGGGATTCGTCCATGCATACAACAGGATATCGCGGATCAAACGGACGCTTGTAAACATCCAACACCATTTCCATATTCGCAACAAAGCTACCGTTTTGCTCCGGTGGAATTACCCATCCTTTTCGTTTCCAGGGCTTGATTTCGTTTTTTTTAGAATACGGCGTACCGCTTCATGGGAGACGCCATCAATATAACCAAGCTCAACCGTCAGCTTTTTTAGCGTAGATGCGGCTTCCCTTTCTCCCGTTAAGGGCAACTTTGATACCTTCCTCGACAAATCGCTTCTTCACGCGGTCAATCTTTCTCATACTTATGTTCAGGACGCAGGCAATTTCTTCGTTGGTCGAACGTTTCACCTGATATTCACCCTCATCGCACCCGAGTAGAATCAGAGCGTTGAGGATTTTCTGTGATTTGTGTTCGCCTTTGGAAGTAAGTGCGCCAAGAGCTTCGCGCTCCTCTTTCGCAAGTGTCACGAGATATTTCTTCATATTCAATCCTCCAAAGTTGATTATGAAGAACATACATTATATCTCTTGCGACATTACATGGTTGACATGACACTAGAAGTGGAAGCCTGTATTCGTTTTAACTGCCACAAACCTTCTCAAATATCTCTTTCACCGCAACGACCGCTTTAGAATCCTCATGCAGTTCTATTATCGGCATCCCTACTAAATCATACGCTCTTATGTTCGCGTCTTCCGGAACTGTTCCTATGAGCGTAAGCTCGCTATCTTTTACCATCGCAGGCAGGGCGTTCTTCACCGCTTCATCCTCTGTAACCTTGTTCAACACCAGATATACGTGCCGGAAGTTAATCTGCAACTTCTCTGCAAGGTTCTTCATGGCTAATGCGGTGTCTATGCCCCTTTTCGTGGGGTCGCTAACCACGAGCATTGTATCCACGTCCCTTGTCGTTCTCCGGCTGAGATGCTCCAACCCGGCTTCGCAATCTATCAAGATTGTGGAGAACCGAGCAGACAACTTATCAATAAAATGCCTTAACATATCGTTTATCAGGCAGTAGCAGCCCGGACCTTCAGAACGTCCCATGGCT
>JADHYP010000058.1 GCA_016782355.1 Candidatus Syntropharchaeum sp.
CAATGGTCTCTACTGTAGGATCAATCCCTTTTTCAGCATTTACAGCCATATATCATCTCACCAGGTAAAATAATCGTTTTTATAATATACAAAAGCACCAATAGTTGAAATGATCAATTCCTTATCCGAACACACATGACTTAAGTACGAAGCCTTAAGCGCGAGGCATGCAACTCATATTTCAATGTATTATCATAGGACACAAAAAGCTTTTCGTTTTTTTCAACATCTCATTTTTGAGATATAGACCCCGCTTCCATAAAAAGTTTGTTGGTAAAGCTTTCTATTCGTATACTGACTCCAGCCACCTCATATACTTCTCCTCCTTCGCATTCACCACGTCAAAGAACTTCCTCTGTATAACGCCTGTCACTTCACCTCTCTTACCTTCTCCTATCGTTACATTATCTATCTCACGTATCGGCGACACCTCTGCGGCTGTCCCCGTGAAAAAGAGTTCATCGGCACTCAATAGTTCTTCCTTCGTTACGGGCTTCTCCACCACTTTATACCCCGTGTCCTGTGCAAGCTCGATTACTGAATCCCTGGTGATTCCGGGTAAAATAGAAGATTCAACCGCCGGCGTGTATAGAGCTGCGTTTTTTACTGCGAATATATTCTCGCCCGGACCTTCTGCTACATATCCACTGTTGTCGAGCATTATCGCCTCGTCAAACCCTCGCTCTTTTGCATCCTGCACTGCTAACATCGAATTCAGATAATGCCCCGTAGCTTTTGCCGTAACTGGTAACGTGTTAGGGTCTATCCTTCGCCAGGGGGAGAAAGTGCACCTTATACCGCGCTCTAACGCCTCCTCGCCGAGATAAGTACCCCACCGCCATACTGCAATTGCACAATCCACGGGACAGCCTGCCGGGTTCACACCTAAGTGATGGTAGCCATAGAAAGCAATTGGTCTTATGTAGCACGCATCAAGCCCGTTTATACGAACCGTTTCCTTTATTGCTTCTTTCAGTTCTTCCTTCGAATAAGGTATTTCCATCTTATACAAATCCGCAGACCGATACATCCTATCCACGTGCTCCTTCAGCCTGAAGATAAACGAGCCTTTCTCCGTGGCATAGCATCTTATCCCCTCGAAGACGCCAGACCCGTAATGCAGGCCATGCGAGAGAACGTGCACTTTCGCTTTCTTCCACTCCACGAACTCTCCTTTATACCATATTTTCCCCGCTTCTGGTAGCTTTTCCACCATTTTTATCGCCTCTGACTGAGAGCAATGTCTAATTATTTTCTAATTATTCCTATTTAATTAAGTATTTTATCATTTTTTCAGGTCTTTATATACCTGATGCCCATACTTCTCAGGGTTTCTCGAAACGCCGACGACTGCAAAAACGTTTCCTTTCTTTAGGAATTCTTTTATCAGGTCTGTGTTCATTCTGTGCTATTTTATTTAGTATCCTTCCTTGTAAAAGTTTATAACACACGCCCCACGATTATAAATTATGAAAAAAGAGATGAAGTTTGGCACTCAATGTGTCCATGCAGGAGAAGCGTCAGATCATTCATACGGATCGCATATAACACCAATATACCAAACATCCACCTTTGTATTTGATAATGCTGAACAGGGTGCCGCGCGGTTTGCAGGCGAAGAAGAGGGATACACGTACGCACGCATAGTGCCAAATACACCTACACATGCGGCATTAGTTGATAAAATTGCTGCTCTTGAAGGTGCTGAAACGGGTCAAACCTTCTCCTCTGGCATGGCTGCAATAACCGCTGTTGCTCTTTCCCAGTTAGAACGAGGAGATCACCTTATATCAACCGATGTGGTCTATGGCAGCACATACGGATTATTCGCCTCAATTCTGACCAGGTTTGGCATAGAGGTCAGTTTTGTCGATACGTCCTATCTCGAAAAGGTGAGGAATAGCTTAAGAAAAAATACCAAAATGATCTTCTTAGAAACACCAGCAAACCCTACCATGACCGTTTGTGATATTGAAGCGATATGTGAAATTGCCAGAGAGATTGATGCTCTTTCTGTCGTTGACAACACGTTTGCAACTCCTCGCTTTCAGCGAGCGTTAAAATTGGGCGCGGACGTTGTCGTTCATAGCTGTACAAAATACGTTGGTGGTCACGCAGATCTTTTAGGCGGCGTGGTCGTTGGAAGAAAAGAATTTGTCGAAAGCATGATACCCGTCGTTAATTATACTGGCGGAACGATGGGCACGCATGAAGCTTGGCTGTGTATTAGAGGATTGAAGACGCTACATCTAAGAATGGAAAAGCACGCCAGCAATGCTATGAAAGTTGCTGAATTCTTAGAGGGACGTCCCGAAATTGAGTGGGTCAGGTATCCCGGATTGACAAGCCATCCACAATATGAAATAGCAAAAAAGCAGATGAGCGGTTTTGGTGGTATGATCGCTTTTGGAATCAAGGGCGGCATAGATGCTGGACGGAAACTTATGAACAGCGTTGAATTGTGCACTTTAACGGTTAGCCTCGGTTCCGTTGACACCTTAATTCAACATCCCGCTTCTATGACACACGCGAATGTACCAGGCGAGGTCAGGACGAAGATGGGTATAACCAATGGTTTGGTGAGGCTCTCAGTAGGTATAGAAGAGCCAGAAGACATAATAGCTGATTTGGATCAGGCTCTAAAGAAGGTGTAGTATTTGTATAGAACCACGAGATTACACAGATTTTCACGAGAGAACAATAATAAAACCTGTTGAGTTGACGAAATCCATGAAGGAAAAAATCAAAGCGAATTTGGAGCTGTTAAATAAAGTGGGGAAGCTGTCGAGTATGGATGGCGAGTATGGAAAGATTATTGCATCGAAAGAGCATATCTACGTCAATGGAACGAATATCCGGGCGTTATTGGACGATTCTGGTTCGGTAATATTGACAAAGGTCATCGGAGAGAACTGCGAAGCGTTTTGATCAAACTTTTTTAAAGTTTGACGATTGAGACTTCTCACAGATCAAAGAGGATTTTACGAATAATTGAGCGAGGTGTTACCAGAACCGAGGATTACAATGTGGGTGTTATGTTTAAAGCCACGGAGCTATTGATGTGCATAGTGTATATCTATAATGTGATTGCGAATAAGGGGACATCGAAGAAAATCGGGGAGACGCCTATGAACGTTCATGACATCGTTTTATATGCTCCCATGTGAAATTGAAAAAATGTCCCATTCATAGAATATGTCCAACACAAAGGGAATAGGCACCATCATTCCCAAGAAAGTCCCACAATTCTTCTGCGACCTTTAATTCATTATCCAAATAGACTGTGAAGTGCTGGATTATATTATATTTTTAAGTTCATTGTACCTGCCTGTCAAATAATTTCCTTTGCTGTCAAAGGCAGTTTTATTATAAATTCTCGTCAAAGTCCTATTATTTTCAATTGAGTTTCTTATTCGTTGGTCATTGATAATAAGCTCCGTTTCAGAACACAAAAACCAATCGTCAAGTATTTCTTTGTATTCTGGTTTATTTCGGTTTTCATTAGTTTTTAAAAACTTGTATTTCTCTAAAAAATCAGTTGTTGCGATTGCATTGATGATTTGAAGTATCTGCTCCATTGTATTTTCTTGCCCAGAAAGAAAATCCCAAAGCTCGCTGGCAACTAAAGTCTCGTCAAGTGCAAAATATTCATTCATATTGATTATCGAACCTAAAAATCTTGATTTGTTAAAACTTGTTACAGATTCATCTTCAGGATTTACTGTTGGGTCGAATGGAAAACCTATGTAAAACTGAATTTCCTTGTCGGGAAATTTTCTGTACAGGTGCATTTCTATTATTGGAAGCATCTTCTGGGAAGCTTCCAAATCTTGTCACCAAAGTTTTTATTACTCCGATTGCTATTTTTTCCTTTACATTATTACTAAGAGCCATTTTCATCTTCCTTAAAATGAAATATTATTTCTGCATAGGCATTTGATCTATCTTTTTCCACTCTATTCAACACGGGCCGTTTAAATTGATTGACAATTTTCATATCTGATAACTGTGCAATATCAGGATAAAAATTAAATTTGTCATTGGCTACTAAAAAGATGTCTCATTGATGCCGATAAATTTCGCTTCCATGTTCAATCTTCTCACTCGCTTGAACAGCATGACCATCGAGCAAGGCACACTGATTTGGGATCGCGGCAACGCTTCTAAAAGTTATTTCGTGTCTTGAAGACGCAGGAAGAAGTTGAGCCAGTGCGCCATCGACTTGAGCATCGGGTATTATCGGTGCTTCAGTGGAAGCTGAAAGAAGCTTCGGCCAGGAAGATTCGTGGGAACGTGCAGATACGCTGTTGCAAGCTCTTGCCAGGGTAGAACGCGTGGAGGTCACGTTTGGTAATGAAACAAAGACGTGGTACCTCAATGTAACGAAGGCGATAACGGATACTTTGAAGGAAATTGGCAGGGGTGATTTACTTAAAGAGGAAACACGCCTCGTAAATTCACTGAAAATGTAGGTGGCACATTTTTTCTAAACAGGTATTTATAGAGAGAAATCCAAAACAGGAATATATTATGAGGAAGTTAGAATCGGCACTCGAGGTCGTTAATCATATGAGGATAAAAGATACAAGTGGGTGCTGGTATAATTTTGAACCTGTATCGTTTAATCCGTTAGAATAATCTAAATAGCCGAAAGTCATGTAAAAATGGAAATGGATTATTTATCAAGACATTCGGAAGAATTATCTAAGTATCTTGGTAAATGTGTAGCGATAGTTCGGGATGAATTGGTTGCTGTGGGCAGGGACAGGACAGAAGCTTATGAAAAGGCAAAGCAAAAATATCCAAAGGAAAAGATCGCCATTTTTTACATCCCTACTGAAGAAGAGACGGTGCCATTGCTATGAAATATCCAAAAGACATTTAAAGCAAGGAAGAAGAGGGCGACAAAAACTATTCGCCGCTTCAGCCATTCTTCTTTGGTTTTGGGTTTACTTTTATCTTTTCTTTCCCGATCTTCCTGGGACCTGGGGATTGTGGTTTAGTTTGGATTTGAGAGTGTTTGACACGGGGATTTTTTAAAAATTTGTGGTTAGTGGACAGTTCCTTTAGAAGCACGAACAGTTCTTGGTGCTCACCGGTGAGAATCCTGTCTAATTCGCACAACGCGGTAACGCAGTGCTTCGTTTCTATGTGGTCTTTCTCCGGGCTTAGAACCGTGTCCGGGAGTTCAGCGACTTTTAAAATTGTATCCTTCATCTCGGTTGATATACGACCGGTCAGTTCATACAATTCGACGATTTGATTTAACTTCGCCATTCCGATGAGATTGAGTGCGCTGTCCGCCCATTGCATAAGTTGTGCAAGCGTAACCGTGTCAACTATTTCATTTTCGGTTCCGGTTCCTGCTCCAAATCCAATTCCACTCAGCTCTGATTCTGATACCGCGGGATTGTGAATTAGCGGGTTTTCTGACTGCGTTTCTGTTTCTGTCAACTTATCAATAGCTTCTTCCAAATTTTGCCGCCTCGCTACCTCTACGGTACACTGTTCCTTTAATTCCTGCAAAGTATCCGCAAAATTCTTTATTCTTTCTTCATCTATTCCATCCCCCATTTCCTTTAATTGTTCCATAGCAACCTCCATTTTTTTTATTCTTTCTTCCATCCCATTTCCTCCGCTTATTTCTTTTATATTTTTAACTAACCTTCGTAACTTAGTTTGCATAAACACTATATAAAATTTCCGAATGTTTTAATTTTTCTTTCGAATATATGAAATAAAAATGTCGGATAGTGGCTGTTCGCGTCTTCTCAATCCTCAGAAAGAGAATCGGGGATGAACGTCACGAATGTCGTGTATGCATGTCCTGAGAGAGACATAAAGAAGGATTAATAAAAACAAAAATAAGAAAGTGTTTTGTAAAAAAGAAAAAGTATTATGCAAAGGGAATATAAAAAGCACGGTTTTTTCAGTTTTGTCCCTACGGATAGCAGAAGCAGGGAACTTTGGTGCCTGAAGCATGGCGAATCGGAAATAAACTGCGTATGCAGGGTTTTAGCGGTCTCGAGAAAGGAGATAAGGACGGCAGAAGACGGGGAAAAAGTCGTTCTTAACGGAATAATTGCAGACCACAGCGCGAAAATCACGTTTGTTTCGTGGGAAGAGCGAGCAGAGCTTGCAATGGATACGGTAGTGCAAATAGAGAACGCATACGTGAAGAAGTGGAAGGGACTGGCTGCGTTGTATATAGGAAAAAACGCAAGCGTAATCGAAAAGGACGTTGATTTCCCAAGTCGGGCTGAGTTGATGAAACCTAAACAGAGGACGATAGAAGAAATAGTCGGTTGCGAAGGTGCGTTTGATGTAATGGTAGAAGGCGATATAGTATCAGTATCGAGGAATGAAGAAAAGAATAAAAGGGTGTTAGACGATGGCACGGGTGCGGTAGTTCTGGAATTAAGAGAGAAAGAAAAGGAAGCGGATATTTTATTTGGAACGCAGGTTAAAGCAAGAGGAAACGTGGTGGAATCGGAAATAGGCTATGTGTTAATTGCGGAAAAGGTTAAAATAAAAGGTGGAGAGTTTATGATAAAGGAGATGAAGAACTTTTTGTGCCGATATACCTGATATGCTCGATAAAGAGTGAAAAAACCACGAGATTGAGTTTTTCTTTTCCGTCAACGCTTTTCTTTTTCTAAAAGAAAAGGGTTGAGTTAAAAGATATCCACTTCCGTTACGCATTCAGGACACACGATCTTCTTTTTCACTGCTTCTCCGGTTATCCCCGGGGTCGTTATGCCTTTTATCCGGTGTGCCGGATGCGTATCCTCTATCGTTATCTCTATCGAGCAAGTTTTACACAGTGGAACGCCACAGACACCGCACTTCTCCGTTGCTTCTCTTCTTTTGCAGATGCCACAAATCTCTGTCATTTTTGTCTATCCTTTATCAGTTTATAGTGGTTAATTAACTAATTAAAATAACAAATGAATATCAAGATGCGAGTGCCAGTGCGTTCTTCCTTAATGGAAATAGAAGACTACAAGCCCGGGGAATCAGTAAAAGGAGCGATAAAGCTGAGCTCCAACGAAAATCCTTTGGGACCCAGCCCGAAAGTGGTAAAAGAAATAGTTAAGAGCATAGAAGAAGGGGAACTGAACCTGAGCGTGTATCCATGGGAAAGGAATGAGGAAGAGCTTAGGGACGAGATTTCAAGATATGTCGGTGTCGGTGCCAGTATAGGGAAAGAGAACATTGTTATAGGTGCCGGGGTAGATGGCGTTTTAGATACGCTTGTCAAGATTTTTATAGAAATCGGCGATGAAGCGCTAATACCTATACCTACTTTTTCTCTATACGAGTCGCTTGTGAAAATAGCCGGGGGTATGCCAGGGTATGTGAAAAGAAAAAGTGGAGAGTTCGGCATACCGCTCGATGAATTAATTCCCGCCTGCAACGAAAAGACAAAGATGATTTTTATTTCCTCGCCTAACAATCCAACCGGGAATTGCATACCAGAGGCTGAAATGCGTGCGATAATAGAATCAGTGCCAAAGGTAATGGTCGTCATAGACGAGGCGTATGTGGAATTTGCGGATTCATCGTTGGTGAACCTGGTGAAAGAGTATGAAAACGTGCTTGTATTGAGGACTTTTTCAAAGGCTTTTGGTCTTGCAGGATTACGAGTGGGCTATGCAGTAATACCGGAATGGCTCGCAAGCGCGTATAAAAAAGTTTCCATTCCTTTCTCGGTTAACAGCATCGCTATAAAAGCGGCAATAGTCGCATTACGAGACAAAGAGCATTTGCGTAAAAGTGTAAAGCTGGTGAGGCACGAAAGAGAGTTACTATTGGAAAATTTGCAGCGGTTCTTAAAAGTATATCCTTCGCAAGCTAATTTCGTGCTCGTGGACGTTTCTCCGCGGAAATCGTATGAGGCGTATGAGGAACTGATGAAGAACGGGCTAATAGTAAGGGATTGCGCTTCATTTAGAGGTGCTGGAGATTCTTTTATCCGGATTACTGTGGGAACGAGGGAGCAGAATGAACTCGTTGTGGAGACGTTGAAGCAAATATCTTCGTAGATATTCTTTACGAAAAGTTGGAATTTAAAACTAAAACGTTAACTCTTTAACCCTTCTCTTTTCCAACGCTTCGTCAGGAACTTCTCGAACTCGATTATGAAGAATATCGGGAGCGAGACTAAAATCATGGGTATCCACCACTCTGCCGGTAAGGGTGCGGTTCTAAACGGGTTAATGCCGATAGATGGGAGGGCATAGATTATTGTAAGCTGCAGAGCGAGCGTTATTGCAGTGCCGATAAGCACCCACTTATTTGAGAATGGACTGAACTTAAATGCCGAGTCCGTTATTGACCTCGCAGTGAAGAGATAGCAGATGTGAACCAGCATAACAGTGGTGAACGCGGCGGTTTGAGCCTGCGTCAGGACGAGCTCGGTTTCTCCGTATATTAAAGTGGTGAGGTAATACATCAGGAAACCTGCGAGTGCCATTACCACTGACACTATTCCAACTTTCTTGAAAAAAGGACTATCAGTTATCCGTTCATCAGGGTTACGGGGGGGTCTGTCGAGTAACCCTTTCTCCTTTGGCTCCTTAATAATAGGCAGTGCGAGGGCTACCGCATCAATCAAATTTATCCACAGGATTTGCACCGGCTCT
>JADHYP010000059.1 GCA_016782355.1 Candidatus Syntropharchaeum sp.
CGGAAAGAAGGCGGTAACGGAAGTATGGGCTGGAGCAGAGGCGAAGACAGAAAAGGGTGGTGACCTGAATGCGATAGCGGATATAATCAAAAGTTCGACTGCTCGTGAACACGATTTGAGCATGACCATGATGCTTTCTACATCACCCGAGCTCGTAAGCGGAGTGCCAAAGAAGAAGCACGAAATAATGGAGATAAAGATGAGCGGAGAGATAGAAAAGGACGTCGAATATGCACGCGAAGTGTTAGGGAAGGAAATAAGAGCCGGGGATGTATTCAAAGAAGTAGATTTTGTAGACGTCACCGCGGTAACAAGGGGGAAAGGCACACAAGGACCTGTGAAGCGGTGGGGAGTCATGATACAGAATGCAAAAGCGCGGAGGTCAGGAAGAGGTCGTCACGTGGGTTGTATCGGCGCATGGAAACCTCGAAGAGTCCGATGGAGAACACCTCAGCTTGGGCAGATGGGGTATCAACAGCGAACAGAGTATAACAAGCGAGTATTGAAGATAGGAGAGAATGGAGAAGAGATAACGCCAAAGGGTGGGTTCCTGAAGTATGGCATCGTGAGAAACGATTATATTTTGCTGAAAGGAAGCGTTCCCGGACCGAAAAAGAGGCTTGTAAGAATCTCGCACTCGATAAGACCGCATCCCAAATTGAGCTTACCGGAGATTATTTATATAAGCAAGGAATCACAACAGGGACATTAAGAAACCTTTCTTTCAAAAAGAAAGCTTTACCAAAGAAATATTATACTTTATATACAATAAGACAAGAGAAGAAAAAGAGATGATAGAAGAAGCAGAAAGGGAAACCAAAGTGCTGGACTTATCAGGGAACTTTGTAAGGGAAGTAACACTGCCTCCGGTATTTAAGGAAGAGTACAGACCGGACTTGATAAAGAGAGCGGTGCTCGCAATGCAATCACACCGGCTACAGCCAAAAGGTCCAAATCCGTTGTCGGGAAGAAATACGTCGGCAGAGAGCTGGGGTACCGGTAGGGGACTCGCAAGAGTGCCTCGTATAAAGTCAGGTAGAAGAGCAGCACGGGCTCCACAAACAGTCGGAGGAAGAAGAGCACATCCGCCAAAAATGGTGAAAGTATTGGCGCGTAAAATAAACAAGAAAGAAAGGAGAAAAGCGATAAGGTCCGCTATCGCTGCTACCATAGACACCGACCTCGTAAGAAGCCGAGGACATAAGTTCGGCGATGCGGTGGAGCTACCGATAGTAGTGGAAGATTCACTTGCAAGCCTGGAAAAAACCGCAGAGATAGAGGAATTTTTAAAGAGCATAAGTGTGTGGGATGACGTGCTCCGTGCGAGTGAACGGAAAGTAAGGGCAGGAAGAGGAAAGATGCGGGGCAGGAGATATAAGAGGAGAAAAAGTGTGTTGATTATTATTTCCGGAGAAGAAGAAACGCCGGAGGATAAAAAGGTAAAAACGAAGGTTGACGATGTTTCCGTCAGGGTAGAGATGGAATCACCATCGAGGGATAAAAAAATAAAAAAGGGAGCGGGAAACTTACCCGGTGTGGATGTATCTTATGTTGAGGAGCTGAATGCCGAATTGCTCGCGCCGGGAACGCATCCTGGGAGGTTGACCATCTGGACAGAATCGTCAATATCAAAGCTTGCTACGATGGAGTGATGAGAAAAGAAATGGAGATGAAACTGAAGCATATCGTGCCAAGTGAAAAAGCAACTCTGATGATAGATTCGGAAAACAAACTCCAGTTTATCGTGAATATGCGTGCGAATAAGAAAGAGATAGCGGAGGATGTAGAAAGAGTGTTTGAGACGCCGGTGAGAAGCGTAAGGACGATGATAACGTTTAAGGGAGAGAAGAAAGCAATAATAGAATTGGAAGAAGGAGATAAGGCGAAAGAGATAGCCACGTCACTTGGAATATTATAGTTTAGGGACAAAAATGGGGAAGAGAATAATAGCGCAACGGAGGGGAAGAGGGTCGTCCACGTTTAGGGCTCCTTCGCACAGATATAAAGGGAATCTCGAGCACGTGAGGGTGAATGAGAATGAGACGGTATCAGGAATAGTTAAGGAAATAGCGCATGACCCTGCGAGGAGTGCACCCATTGCTCGCATACGGATAGAAAAAGTGGACCAAATAGAAGAGAGATTTGTAATCGTACCAGAGGGAGTTGGAGAAGGTGATGGGGTGGCTTATGGAGAATCAGCAGCGATAAAAACAGGAAATACATTGCCGCTTCGATGTATCCCGGAAGGAATTACGATTTGCAACGTGGAAGCAAGACCAAACGACGGCGGTAAGTTTGCAAGGGCTTCAGGCGGTTATGTTACGTTGTTAGCGCACGAACAAGAAACAGGGAAAACGCTTGTGGTGATGCCAAGCGGGAAGAAGAAATGGCTATCTTCAGATTGTTTTGCCACGATAGGAGTGGTTGCCGGTGGAGGTCGAACAGAAAAGCCGTTTGTAAAAGCGGGGAAGAAATATCATAAAATGAAGACACGTGCGGCGAAATACCCCACGGTGAGAGGCGTGGCAATGAACCCCGTTGACCATCCTTTCGGTGGCGGTGGTCATCAACACGTTGGGAAGCCCAAGACGTCCGGTAGAGGTGCACCGCCCGGTAGAAAGGTAGGGAGCATAGCCGCAAAAAGAACCGGAAGAAAGAGGTGAAAGAGAGAAATGGCAAAGAAGAAAGCTAAAACTACGCTTAAAAAAAAGGAAGAGGAATTTACATATCGAGGATATACGCTGGCGAAGCTAAAGAAGATGAAGATAGAGGAGTTAGCGGAATTACTGGGTGCGAGGCAGCGAAGGAAATTGAAGAGGAAGTTGAGAGAGAACGAGGAGAAACTGCTGGAGGAACTTAAATCGGATAAGGAAAGCGTTAAAACACATTTACGGGATGCCATCGTGCTGCCGGAGATGGTAGGGAAGAAGATAGGGATACACAGTGGAAAAAGCTTCGAATACGTGGAGATAAAAACGGAGATGATAGGGCATTATTTGGGCGAGTTTGCATTGACGCGTAAAAAAGTATTGCACGGAGCCGCGGGAGTAGGAGCTACGAGGTCTTCAAAATACGTGCCACTGAAGTAAGTAAGTAAAGAGAAGAGAAGGAAGATGGGCAGGGTAAAATTTTGCATGGATACGGAAACAGAAACCAAAATCGATCCGGAAACGACTGCGAAGGCTATGGTTTATGAACTCCACATATCTCCCAAACATGCGTTCGAGGTGTGCAGGGCGATAAAAGGAAAGAAAGTGACGGATGCGGAGGCATACCTGGAAGCGGTATTGGAAAAACGCGTGGCTATTCCTTTCAAACGGCATAAAAAGAAACTCGCGCATCGAAAGGGGCTGGAGAAGTGGTATGCCGGGAGATACCCGGTGAAGACGTGCGCGGAGATATTAAAATTGATAAGAGATGCGAAAGGCAATGCGGAATATAAAGGGCTGGACCCGGAAGTAACGAGAATATGGCATGTAGCGACGAAGAAAGGACGAACGTTAAAAGGGACAATGCCAAGAGCTTTTGGTCGTGCTACACCCAAGAACACGGATACGGTTACCGTTGAAATAGTGCTAAGAGAAGAAGGGAGTTAGGAGAAGAAAGTAAGTGATAGAGAAGATATTTGTGGCTGAAGGGATAAAGAAAGTAAGAATGAACGAATATTTCAGTAAAGAGTTAGAAAGAGCGGGCTATGGAGGAATGGAGATAAAAAGGACGCCGATGGGCACGCAGATAACGGTGCACGTCGAGAAGCCGGGGATGATAATAGGAAAAGATGGGCGGAGGATAAAAACGCTAACCGACGACGTAAACAGGAGACAAGAGCTGGATAACCCGCAGATAGACGTGCAGCCCATAGCGGTGCCAGACCTGAGTGCGCCGTTGATGGCGAATAGACTTGCAAAGCTTATAGAGCGAGGCTGGCATTTCAGAAGGGCAGGCAGGTCAACGCTGCAACGAATAATGGATAAAGGGGCGTTAGGGTGCGAGATTATCATGTCGGGAAAGCTCAAAGGACCTCGAGGTCGAATGGAGAAGATGATTGACGGTTATATAAAGCATTGTGGCGAGGTAGCAGAGGAAATAGTGGACCGAGGATATGCAATAGCGAAGACTAAATCCGGAGTTATAGGTGTGCGGGTGTGGATAGTAAAACCTGATGCTAAGAGACCTGATGCTTTTCACATATTGGCAATAAATGAGAACGTAAAGGAAGAAAAGGGGGAAAAGAAAGAGGGAGAGGAAGGAAAGGAAAAGAAAGAATGAGCATATTTAGAATGGAAGAAATAAGAAAGATGAGTGAAAAAGAGAGGAGGGAGGAATTGGAGAGTTTGATGACCGATTTGATGCGTGAGCGAGGGATAATAGCCACTGGTGGAGCTCCGGAGAATCCGGGTAGAGTAGGTGAGCTAAGAAGGGCAATAGCGAGGATAAAAACAGCCGAAGGAGAAAAGGGAAGGGAAAAGGAGAAATGAGCACGGAAGTTTGCCCTAAATGTGGATTGCCACAAGACTTATGCATTTGCAAGGAGATAGCAAAGGAGCAGCAGATGGTAAAGGTGTCAACGGTGAAGAGAAGGTTTGGGAAAATCATTACGGTGATAAAAGGAATAAATGAGAAGGAAGTGGACTTGAAGGGGCTTTCAAAAGAATTGAAGGGAAAATGTGCATGTGGTGGCACGGTAAAAGGTGGATGCGTTGAATTACAGGGTGACCAAAAAGAACTGGTAAAGAAAGCGCTGCGCGAGATGGGATACATGGATATAGATTAGTTAGGGTACCAAATCCAAAAAAGAAAAGAAACCACGAGATTTTACATAAGCCCTTACAGGGCTTGCGGGGTCGTGGGGCAGAGCCCCACAATTAACTTATACAGAAGGGATAAAAATGCAGTGGATTTTTTAGAGCTAAACGAATACAATGAAAGTAACACAGGGTAAGCCCTTACAGGGCTTGCGGGGTCGTGGGGCAGAGCCACACAATATATTACGACATGAGCTGATGGGATTGAGAACGGAAGTGGAAGATAGCAGTAATAGCGATGTGAAGGGGCTGTGTGGAATCGTAGTGGACGAGACGAGGAATATGCTTGTTATAGAGAATGAGCGGGGGAAAGAGAAGAAGATACCGAAGACAGGGAATATATTCGTTTTTGAGTTGAACGGAGAAGTGCGAGTGAGAGTAAAAGGCGATATGCTTGTTTCAAGACCTGAGGACCGGATAAAGAAGTAAAAATCTTAAATATTGTTTATGATTTATTTATAAGTTCATAGAATAGTGGGTAATTACGAGATGAGAGATATAGGAATAGACGTCAGGATGCCGGAGAAGGAATGTGAAGATGTCAATTGCCCTTTTCATGGTAGGTTGTCGGCGAGGGGACAAATTATAGAAGGAGTGGTGGTAAGCGATAAAGCGCCGAAGACGGTCGTTGTTTTGAGGTCTTACCTGAAGAAAATAAGGAAATACGAGCGGTACGAGAAGAGGCGGTCAAAGATACACGCGCATAATCCACCCTGTATAGATGCAAAAGTGGGGGACGTGGTGAAGATAGCGGAATGCAGACCGCTGAGTAAGACGAAAAGCTTTGTGGTGGTGGAGAAGAAATGAGGGGAGTGAAAGCGAAGGTGACGAAGGCGCTGCCAACCGGTGCACGTTTAGACTGCGTGGATAATACCGGTGCGAAGATATTGCAGATAATAGCGGTGAAAGGATACAGGGGTGTAAAGAACAGGTATCCAAAGGCTGGAGTCGGGGATATGGTGATTGTAACGGTGAAAAAAGGAAGACCGGAAATAAAGAAGCAGATAGTGAAGGCGGTGATAGTGAGGCAGCGTAAGGAATTCCGGCGAGTCTCAGGGATGCGAGTGAAGTTTGAGGATAATGCCGCGGTTATCGTGGATGATAAAGGCTCGCCAACGGGTTCGGAGATAAGGGGACCGGTGGCGAGAGAAGCGGTGGAGCGGTTTTCAAAGATAGCTTCGGCAGCTACGATGATTGTGTAATTATTTATTTATTTATTTATTTCCGAAATTTTAAAAATGATATAGCGGGGGTTACCGAGAGGACAAAGGTGGCAGACTCAAGATCTGCTCCCGTAGGGGTTCGCAGGTTCGAATCCTGCTCCCCGCATCAAACTGAAATTGATAATGGAGAATAAGCAAGCCATGTCAATGCTAACGGAAGAAGAAGGAAAAGAGGGGTTAAAGCTTGCACGCGCGGCAATAGAGAAATATTTGAGAGATAACACGAGGTTAAAAGCGCCTGATGACTTACCTTCGTGCTTCGAGGAAAAAAGGGGTGTTTTTGTCACGTTGAATAAATACGAAAATCTAAGAGGCTGTATTGGCTATCCGTATCCGGTATTTAAGCTGAAAGATGCGATTATGGATGCCGCGATATCCGCGGCGGTTAGCGACCCCAGGTTTCCGTCGGTAACAAAAGCGGAGTTTGAGGATATAACTATCGAGCTCACGATACTCACGATGCCACAAGCGTTAAAAGAGAAGCCAAAGGACTTGCCGGGGCAAATAGAAGTGGGCAGGCATGGATTAATCGTAAAGAGGGGGATATATCAAGGGCTTTTGCTCCCTCAAGTGGCTACCGAGAATAACTGGTCGTCTGAGGAGTTTCTATGCCAGACGTGCTGGAAAGCAGGCTTGTCACAGGATGCATGGCTGGAGAAAGATACCGAGGTCAGCACGTTTGAGGGGCAGATATTTAGGGAGTAAGATGATAAAAATAGATAGATACAGGTGTGGATATTGTGGTGCATGCGTTACGGTCTGTCCAACGGAGGCAATAGGTTTGATAGGGATGTGGATAGAGATAAAGGATGATGAATGCAATAGCTGTAAAGCCTGTGTGAATATCTGCCCGGTGGGTGCGTTGGTGCAGGAACAGGAGTTGTAACCACAAGATTACACAACACTTTTTCTTTTTTACAAAAAGAAAACTAAGCCCTTACAGGGCTTGCGGGGTCGTGGGGCAGAGCCCCACAGTGCTAAAAGAAAAACAAATATGTTCTTTTTAGTCAAGGTTTTTACCGAAGGTAAAAAAGTTGTTGGTAACGCTTTTCTTTCTAAGAAAAGGTTTCTTGTGAAATCTCGTGGTTTTTTACATCAGTTGTACAAATAGCAAAACTCAAATCTTCTTCTCATGCACTATTGCATCCTCACCATCCGCATAATATTTTTTTACAATATATGACCGTTTATAGCCCTGTTTTTCGTAAAATCTTATTGCACTCGTATCGCTTTTCCTTGCCTCCAGCGTAACTATGTCGAGACCATCTGCGAGAAATTCCGCACTCACAACTTTTAATAACAACTTCCCCACTCCCTTCATCCTATATTCTTTATCCACGGCAATACCCGATATATGCCCCTGCCCACTTCTTATGGTGCCACCCACGAAACCAATGACCTTTTCCTCGTCCTCAAACCGCTTCGTGTCCGCAGTATCAGTATAAACAGCGACAAAGAAATATTTCTCGAAAGAATGGAACAAATCAGCGATATCTGAAGCTGTGTTTATCGTTTTTATGTTCCTCTTCCATACGCTTACAATGTCATGCAAATCCGTCTCTATTGCCTTCCTTATCTTTAGCCGCAGCTTGCTCATAAATAAACCCTTTTCTTTTAGAAAAAGAAAAGCGTTTACGGAAAAGAAAAAAAGATGCAGTTCTTTTGATAAACCTTTTCTTTCTAAGAAACGGTTTGTTGTGAAATCTCGTGGTTTTTAGCACCTCAGCGCTCTCCGTGCTCTCGGAGATAAACGAGAATACAATTGTTGCAAATAGTGGTAAAAAAAATATGCTGATATTAGCAAAAAAAATGGGGTATCAGTAAAGTTTTTATGTATCTTTGGGAATTATAATTAGTGGTGATAATATGGTAAAGGATTCTCAACCTCAGCCTGCAAGCTCGAAGCCAAAGCGGATACGGATTTTGCACGTGGATGACGAACCAACGGATTTGGAGATAACGAGAATATTCCTGAGAAGGGACAAGAACGATGATTTTGAAATTGTAGGTGTGCTTTCTGCCGAAGAAGCGTTGAAAAAACTTAAAGAGGAGCGTTTTGACGTCATTGTTTCTGATTACAAGATGCCGGGGATGAGTGGGTTGGAACTCTTAGAAGAACTGAGGAGTAACGGAAACGCGGTCCCATTTATTCTATTCACCGGAAAAGGAGGAGAAGGGATAGCAAAAGAGGCTTTTGACAAGGGCGCAGACAGATACGTTACAAAAGACGGCGGTCCAACCAGTCAGTGCAGTGAATTGGCACGAACAATACGAGGGTTAGCGAAGGAGTAAATGGTGGAAGAAGAGCAGTATAATAAATAGGGCATTTGTATAGCGCAGTAAAAATCCCAATAAATACTAAATCCCAAAAATTTGGTAGTATTGGAATTTCGGATTTTCGATCTGGACATTAAAAAACATGTACTTGTTTAGCTAACCACAAGATTACACAGATTTTCACGAGAGAATAATAATAGTAACCAGGTTTTAGTGCTTTATTGGTTACTTTATCCTTTATTAATCCAAATTTCTTGTGTTAATCTTGTGAAATCTCGTGGT
>JADHYP010000060.1 GCA_016782355.1 Candidatus Syntropharchaeum sp.
ACTGGTCTGCCTGTCCTCCTGGGCCTTCACCCTCAAAGCCTGCTGCGAACTCCTTGTTTATGTCTAACAGGAACCTCCTGTCCACCGCATCTGCAAGGTCGTCATCACCCGTAAATATCTTCGCATAGCTGTCGTTCACGAGCATTGGCTTCGTCTCCACCATGTGCTCCTGAATGACCGCACCGCCAGGCAGCGCGTGGTTCAGCACTTCCATGTAGTGGCTTATCGTATCAGGCGTAACTTCCTTACCCAATCTCGCCTCTAACAGCCCGTGCGCATCGTCCAGTCCTAAGATAATCCCCCTCTTCATGTCGTCCCAGCACTGTTGCATCGCCGCATTATTTATCCAATCCTTTTTATATAGGCTGGTCTTTACATAGTGATGAAGAAAGTTGAATGCGAAAGCGATTGAAGGGGAAAGGGTAGAAGCGAAAGCAGAACTCGAAAGAGACAACAAAGCTTTTAGCGAAATCACAGAGGTAAAGCTAACGCTCATAGGAAGAGGAGAGAAAATCAGGGAAAACCGCTCACGACTGATAAAGTTATACTGCAACTGGAGAGGGCTAAGCCCGGGGGAACTGATAGAAGAAGCGGAAAGAGTAGGCGTGAAGAAAACGGAACATAAGTTAAAAGAGTTTTATGACTGGCTCAGGGCTGACTATATAATACCCGAAAAAGGAGGGAAGAGAAAAGGAGAAAAAGGACTGGCACCACGGTCAGCAGGGCAGGTCATTGAAGACGTAAGGGTATTCTATAAGGAGAACGATATTCCCATAGGCAATTTACACTTACCAACACCGAGGAAACTAAAAGAGAACTTCAGAAAGTTCCTATCGGCACAAGATGTAAAGCGGATGTTAGATGTTTGTGAGCGATTACGGGACAAAGTGGTCATCCTGTGTGCATTCCAGGCTGGGCTGGGGATGAAAGAACTTATCACGCTGAACTATGGCGATGTGGCTGAGGGTTTAGATAAAGGCGAGATTCCACTTACTTTACATCTCATGAGAGAGAAGGAGGGGATAGAATACTATACATTCTTAGGGGAAGATGCAGTTGATACATTACGATGTTATATCAAGCTTAGAAGAAAGGGCTCGAGATATCTGTCTCCCGAAGACATAAAAAACGATTCCCCCCTCTTCATATCAGAATCTAACCGTCGTAGAAGTGAGCGTGTAAGAGCTTATGAAGGTGGCATAAATAGAGCTATGCAAGCAGTAGCACTAAAGGCAGGGCTGATAAGTGAAGAAGAAAAAGGGAGAACAATAAACACTGCGGGAATACATGCCTTACGAGCCTCTTTCTCCACTATCCTTAGAGATCAAGGTGTTCCTCCCGACTACGTAGAAGAGATGCTTGGACATAGGCTTCCTTATGATGGTGCTTACATGAGAGCAACGGTAAACCGGCTAAAAGAGGCATACGTGAAGGCATATCCGGCATTGAGCATTAAAGCGGTAGTCGTGAAGACACCACCGAAAGAAGAGATCGATGAGCGAATCAAAGAGTATTTAGCAAGAGCAGGCATAACTAATCGCATGGGCAGCGTTTACAAATGCCCTTCCTGTAGTAGCGATATTGATCAAAACTGGAGTGTGTGCCCTTACTGTGGATTGGACATCGGGATAACAAAATGTCCTAAATGTAACTCCTCCGGTTCTTTATCCTGGAAGTTCTGTCCTTATTGCAAAGAAAAACTGAAGAATTAAGTCCTTTTTTCCAGTCTTTGTTGAGCATATTCGAATTGTGTTACAAGCCGCGAAGTAAGAAACCTTTAAATACTATACGGGAATTTACATTTAGTAAATAACTATAAAGAAAAAATGAGCGAAATTGCAATGCCGGAAGTGTTGGACTCGTTAGCGAAAATAGGGGAGCAATGGGAATTAGGAGAATCGGTGTGGCGTGTCTGGGGCTGCATACTGTTCAAGTCCTGCCCGGTCTCGCAGAGGGAAATAGAAAAAGGCACGGGCTACAGCAGTGGATTGATTGGCATAAACCTGCAAAAATTGAAAATGGCGAACCTGATTAATGAAATCAACATGGGCGGGGAAATGCGTTATTCCGTTAATACCTCTTTAACTGATGCTTTTGGTAAGTTTTCGAAGCATTTTTTCGAGGATAACCTGAGACCGGTGGTTGCACTGCTGTCTAAGAACTTAGATAAAATAGAGGATGCAAAAGTGAAAAACACTTTCCGCGAACTCATAAACGAATGTAAGAAATTGAGTCTTGTGGTTCTCATCCACTCCAGGATAATCGAGGATATAAACACAAGTGCGATAGACATGGGGGAGAACTTAGAAGAAGCGGGCTAATATCTTAGACCGCCCTCAAATCCTCTATTTCCGTTATTTTTCCATTCTCCATCTTCGCTATTCTGTCACATACCTTTTCTGCGAAATCGAGGTCATGCGTGACAATCACGAAGGTTATACCCAAATTCTCTCTTGCCTTTATTATCGTCTCTCCAACGTATTTCTTTGTTACCGGGTCCATTGTTCCCGTTGGTTCGTCGAGCACCGCAATATTAGGCTCTTTCATCATTAATTGAGCAATAAGTATCCGCTGCTTTTGCCCCACGCTCAGTTCCTGATGCGTTTTTGGCAGTATCTCCTCTATTTCTTCATCTGAGAATCCTACACTCTCAAGGACGAATTTTACCTTCATCATTGCGAGGTCCTCTGGCATATTCAGACCTATGCCGCTCGTGAGGTTCTCCCAGGTCGTGAGTTTCGGGATCAACGAATATTCCTGATGTAACACACCAACAAAATGGGCTTTCCAGTCGCTCGTGCCACCCGTGATTACTCCATTCTCTATGAAGGTCCCAGCATCCGCCTTTGATGCCTCGTACCAGCTATCCCCAACTCTCACCCACGCGGAACCGCCTGATCCCGGCTCTAAATGACTTACAATTTTCATCAAACTCGTTTTCCCCGCACCGCTATGCCCTACGATTCCAAATATCTCATTCTCATTTATTGTAAACGAAATATCATCTACTGCCTTTACAACTCCTCTCGATGCAGAGAGGAAATACTTCTTCAGCCCTTCTACCCTTATCTTCGGGTCGCCGAATTTTTTATAATCCTCGCGTTCTATTTCGCCTACTTCCCTCTCGAACTCTGCCACCACCTTTTCCGTATCGCCATATTCAACTATCTCTCCATTATCAAACCACACAGCTTCCTCAGTCAAATCTCTAATCACGTACGGCCAATGAGAAGTGACGAGGAAAGTTGTCCCTCCCCTTGTGGTATCTACCAGAGCGTGGTGCACCACTTTTGCCGTCTCGTGGTCCAGCGTTCCCGTAGGCTCATCGGCTAAAAGCAGAATGGGCGCCAACGCTAACTGCCTTGCAAGCACCATTCTCTGTTTCTCGCCACCGCTGAGGTCTCTCGTATCAGGCATATTTACACGATGCAGCATTTTCACCGATTCCAGGATTTCATATACCTTCTTCATCCTCTTACTCTTTGGATATTTTGACCGCTCCAATGCCTCTAATATATTCCATATAACTGACTCGTCACTGTATAGAGCGAAACTGCGCTGCAGCATGATAGCAATCGCGCTTTTTAGTAACTTCTTCATTTCTTTATCCTGCCAGAAATTCACTTCTCTAAACTCAAATTTCGCCCCGCACTTAGCACATGCTTCACCTACCTTGCTCGGTCCCTCTACCCACGAACATGAGGGGCAAAACGCCAGCCTGAAGATTATCTCACCGCTATCCGGTGCGTATTCCTCAGTGCCCCGGAGCATACGAAGTAAAACCGATTTCCCCGCTCCACTCTTCCCGAGCAGCCCTAACGGCTCCGTCTCTTTTATATCCAGACTCACGTTCTTCAACACAGTTTTGTCCTCGAATTTCTTGCTCACGTCCCGAATTTTTATGAACGTCTCTTTTTCCTCACCCATTTCTCTTTACCCCCGCATCCTTCGTTTTTTATTTCTACCTTTTACGTCAACGAATAACGTAATTTAGGCGTTTATACTATATAAAAATGAAACTTTCGTATTTGTATTTAAACGTTTTTTTCTTCATTTAAAAACTTTTCTATATTTTATTTTATTTAATCCGCAGATACTTTAAAAACTTCTCCAGGACGGCTATCGGAAGAGCGACATACACCGCTTTTTTTCCAGTGCTTCCACTGTAATCCGGCAACCTATTATCAGAAGCACCTTCTTCCCACTGCACCTTAAGGTCTTTTTTATCATACTTTCGAGCTAATTCTTTAAAATCCGCGAATATCTTCTTACCCATAGGGCATAATTGCAATGTGGGAACAGGGCGAATAACCACGAAGGGGAACATGCAGCAGGAGGTGGGTTTGTTTTCGTAAATTGAACACTCCGTCCCTTTTAAATACGGGCATGGCGTTTTCAGGTAGTTATCCACCTCAGCGTCGTCCATCTTATCAAACAGAGCATCACCGTCAAGCCTGGAAAGCCGCTCTAAGTCTTCATCATTCAGATGAACCGGCATCTCCCGGCAGCACTTGCAGCATCGCTCACACTCGAAATATTCTAATATTTCCAATGCCAACTGCTTAAATCTACGCCTATCCTTCTCCATCGCCATAACGTTTTGAGCCATGGTAAACCCGAACAGTTCATCACCAACCAATTCCCGGAACTGCAATATTTGCTTCTTTAAAGTCTCTTCTTTCATTTTAACGTTGCAATAATTGATGAGAATATCAAACCAAAAAAAGGTTTAACATATATTACGAATATATATTCATATTGGAGAGTGTAAAAAAGATGAAGATATGTGTAACCGCAACGGCGGGGGACTTGAATGCGCAGGTAGACCCGCGATTTGGACGATGCCAACACTTCGTGTTCGTAGATTCGGATACGATGGCGATCGAAGCGATGCCAAACGAAGCGATTGCCGCACCAGGAGGAGCAGGGATTCAAGCAGCGCAAACAGTCGTGAATAAAGGAGTGGACGTGCTTATATCCGGGAATATAGGTCCCAATGCTTTTCAGGTGCTTTCCGCAGCGGGCGTGAAAATCGTAACGGGTGCGTATGGCACGGTGAAAGAAGCAGTTGAGATGTATAAAAACGGCAAACTAAGCGAAACGGGTGCTTCGACTGTTTCTGCTCATGCGGGTATGGGCATGGGAGGAGGACGAGGCGGCGGTAGAGGTATGGGGTTTGACATGCAGCAGCAGCCAGTCCCTTCGCGACCACAAGCGCAGCAAGCACAGCAAGCACAGCAAGCACAGCAAGCGCAGCAAGCACCAGTAACGCCTAAAACAAAGGAAGAGGAACTCGAACAGTTGTCGGACATGGCAAGTAGATTGGAGAAGGAATTGGGGGAAGTGAAGAAGAGGATAGTGGAGCTTAAAAGGGGGTAATGAGATGAAAATAGGCATTCCGACAATGGGAGATGGAGGATTGGAGGAAACGGTGAGCGAGCATTTTGGAAGAGCGCCAACGTTTACTGTTGTGGATATGGAGAATAACGAGGTGAAAATTGTGCAGAACACGGGTGAACATTTTGGCGGCGTAGGCAATACACCGGAGCTCGTAGCGGGTGCAGGTGCAGAGATAATGCTCTGTTCTGGATTAGGCCCTCGTGCAATAAGCGCTTTTGAGCAGTTGGGGATAGAGGTGTATGCAGGCGCCAGTGGTACGGTGAGCGAAGCAATAAGCGCTTTTCAGGCAGGAAGACTCAACGAAGCTAGTAATGCCTTTGCGTGTAAAATGCACCGACGTTAATGGAGCGTGCAATGTAACAAAACGGTGAACAGATGATTATTGCGGTAGCAAGCGGCAAAGGCGGTACGGGAAAGACCACCATAGCAGTTAATCTTGCTCTGTCGCTTTCGAACGTACAATTAATGGATTGCGATGTCGAAGAGCCGAATTCGCATATTTTCCTTAAACCAGTGAACGAGGAGATAAAGCCGGCGCATACGCTGGTGCCAATGGTTAATTACGATCTGTGTGATTACTGCGGGAAGTGTGCTGCGGCGTGTGAATACAACGCCCTTGTTGTTGTGCCCCAAAAAGAAGTCATGGTGTTCCCAGAACTTTGCCACGGCTGTGGGTTATGCTCCATGGTATGCCCGCAGGATGCGATCAGCGAGGCACCGAGAGAAATCGGCGTTATAAAAACAGGAAAAAGCGGTGACGGCAACATTGACCTCGTGTACGGGTTGTTGAATATCGGAGAGGTGATGGCTACACCGCTGATCGACCAGGTAAAAGCGGAGCTCAATCCGGAAAAGACCGTGATTATTGATGTGCCGCCTGGAACGGCATGCCCGGTGATTGCAGCGGTGCAAGGCAGTGATTACTGTATTCTTGTGACTGAGCCCACACCGTTCGGACTATACGATTTGAGGCTTGCAGTTAAGGTGCTTAGAGTGCTAAAGATCGGGTTTGGAGTTGTTATCAATAAAGCAGGGATTGGGGATCGAAAAGTCTATGAGTACTGCGAGAAGGAAGGAATTCAGATTTTGCTTGAGATCCCTTATGACAAACAGATTGCACGGTGCTATTCCGAGGGCGTGCCCTTTGTGAAGGCGATGCCAGAGTGGAAGGAACGATTTGCAGAGATAATTGATAGTATTTATAGAACCACGAGATTACACAAGATTAACACTAAAACTTTTTAGAAAAAAGTTTTATCTTTGGTAAAGCTTTCTTGTGAAAATCTGTGTAATCTGTGGTTATAAAAGAACTAAACCAATGAAACAAATAACGGTTATTAGCGGAAAAGGAGGCACGGGGAAGACAACCCTTGTGGGCTCATTCGCCGCCCTCGCAGAGAACAAAGTCATTGCGGACTGCGATGTGGACGCACCAGACCTCCATTTGCTGCTCCATCCGGAAATCATAAAAAAAGAGGAGTTTAAAGGTTTAAAAGTTGCAGTGATGGATAAAACAAAATGCGTAGAGTGCGGAAGCTGCGAAGAAGCATGTAGATTCAACGCTATATCTGTATCGGATAATGCGTCTGGTTATGCAGTCAATCCCGCACGCTGTGAGGGCTGCGGTGCATGTGTGTTCGTGTGTGAACAGGAGGCAATCACGCTGAAAGAACGTGTTTCCGGGTATGCCTTTGTATCAAAAACGAAATATGGCACAATGGCGCATGCGGAGCTAAATATCGCGGAAGAGGCGTCTGGAAAACTGGTCACTGTGGTTAGAAACAATGCACAGCAGGTTGCTGAAGGGGAAGGTTGTGAACTCATTCTGATTGATGGAGCGCCAGGCATCGGCTGCCCTGTAATTGCATCATTGACCGGCGTGGACCTTGCACTCATCGTTACCGAGCCCACGATGTCAGGACTGCATGACCTCGAACGAATCATGGATGTGACCCGGCATTTCGGGATTGCTTCGGTCGTATGCATCAACAAATACGACATTAATGAGGAGAATAGCAAGAGGATTACCGAGTTTTGCCGGCAGCGAGGAATAGAGGTTGTTGGAAACATTCCATACGACCCCGTGGTCACTGAGGCGATGGTTGCAGGTATGCCTGTGGTTGAATTCTCGGAGGGCAAGGTGTCGGAGGCGATAAAGGATGTGTGGAAGGGTATAAATTGTTGCTAACAAACCTTCTTTCTAAAGAAAGAAGCTTTACCAAGAAAGGATTATTTTTGCTTCGCAAAAAATGTTTTTGGATTAAACCTTTTTCTAAAAGGTTTGATATTTCAATCCTACCTTAGTCCGTGTTTAACCCTTTAGAATATTTCTATCCTTATGTATGTCCAAAACATTTCAATCCTACCTTAGTCCGTGTTTAACTGAAAGAGTGGATATGAGATGTGTGTGCGGAAGCAAGTTTCAATCCTACCTTAGTCCGTGTTTAACCCTGCCAGACTATTCGAACTATAGCATCATCAAAGGTTTCAATCCTACCTTAGTCCGTGTTTAACTTACAACTATGCCTATTACTACGATGGCATAAACCGTGTTTCAATCCTACCTTAGTCCGTGTTTAACCGCATCAAAGCACAGAAGGAAGCAGTGGAAATAGCGTTTCAATCCTACCTTAGTCCGTGTTTAACATAGCCTCCTCCCATGTTCGTGACTCTGATATCGCCGTTTCAATCCTACCTTAGTCCGTGTTTAACTCA
>JADHYP010000061.1 GCA_016782355.1 Candidatus Syntropharchaeum sp.
TGGCAACCGTTAAAGAAAAAGTTGCAGGAATAAACGAGATGGGGGAAAGAGTAGAAGCATGTGTTGCAGAAGTACAGCAAGGCATACGAGAGACAACTGCTGAGGTAGAAGCAGGTGTTAATGAAATAAAAAGAGGCATAAAAGAGACTACTGACATGGTAAAAGCAGATGTTAAAGCGATGACAGAAAGATTCGATAAGTATGCCAAAGAGGACTTCTGGGGATAGCTAAGCCCGGCACTGCCTAAAAACCAAGTGATTTATCACCGCGGAGATCGCCGAGGGCGCAGAGTTTAAGAGCGTTCCAATCCATGCTTGGGTTTTTTTATTTTTTTTTGTCCAAAAAAGTGTTGCCAACTGTAATGTGATGTGTATGGTAAAAAGGTTAGATAGAAGGAGTATTGAAGCAGAATACCTGGTGCCAGAGGAAATAAACTTTGTTGAGACTCCGGCAGTGAGGGATGTTGACAACAACAGAGTTAATTGGTGGCTACTCAAGGATTGAAAGGCAGACTTTTAACGAGTTCTCAAGGACAAAACCCGCAGCAAATAATGTCCTTCTTTCTGTTCTCGAAGAGGAGATACTTGAGCTGCCAACGAAATTCGGTGAGGAACGCTACGTTAACGTTCATCCGGACTTCAATGCCATTTTCACTTCTAATCCCATCGAATATGCAGGTGTGTATAGACCGCAAGATGCTTTGCTTGACCGGCTCATTGGCATCTATATGGAGTTCTACGATTTCGAGACTGAGGTAGAGATTGTGATGGCGCATACGAATATCCCGGGGAAGATGGCAGAGCGTGTGGTGAAAGTGGTAAGAGGATTAAGAGAGCTGGAAAATGTGGGAGGCAATGGAATAGAGAAGCCGGGCACTCGTGCATGCATCATGATTGCACAGGGATTGGAAGTGTTGAACAGATATGAGAATGAAGATATTGAACGTATATGTGCGGACGTTCTAACGTCTAAAGTAAGGGGACCGGCAGACTACGAGGAACTGCAAAGCAAGATAGAGGAAGTGGTTGCTGTGTCGGGTAAAGGAATAAAAGTCCGTGCCAGCGAGAGTAGTGGAGGCGAAGGCGAAGTGCAGCAGGTGCCTGTGGGTAATTAAATTTGAGGTGATTAAAAATGGCTACTGAAACGATTATGGATTTGGGAGAGAAAACGAAGGGGATAATAGAGGAGCTCCTGGATAAGAAGGCGGAAAGCGTTATAAGTGTTACAAAAGAGGAGAACGAATGGAAGGTATTGGTAGAGGTATTGGAAAGGAAAGCGGTTCCGGATGCCCAGGACCTCCTCGGAAGGTATGAACTGAGGCTGGATGAGAATAAGGAGCTTCTTGGGTATGAGCGCGTGGCTTTAAGGAGGAGGACAGACCTGGATAAAGAGAAATGGTATAGGGAAGAAGAAGAATAGGGATTGATTTACCGTTTTCTTTTGAGTGCGTTGGCTGGTGTGAGTAACAAAGGAAAAAAGGGATGTTGGGAAGGGGGTGAAATGATAATACAAATAATGACAAAACAAAACACTGTAAGGATTTTGCATGTGGATGATAATCCAAGGGCTATTCAGATAACACGATTATATCTGGAAGACAAAAATAACAATTTTAAAATTACACCAGTATTATCGGCGAAGCAGGCATTAGAAAAACGGGAAACGGAAAATTTTGACGCCGTCATTTCCGATTATAAGATGCCGGATATGGATGGAATAGAATTACTGGAAGAATTGAGGAAGAGGGAAAATCGCATCCCTTTTATTATCCTTACCGGTAAAGGAAAAGAGAAAGAGGCGATAGAAGCATTAAATAAAGGCGCGGACAGGTATCTCAAAAAGGAGGGGAAGCCCACTGTTCTTTTTGATACGTTAGGGCGATATATTCAAGAGGTGATAGAGGAAAGGAGAAAAAAAGAAGCTCATAATGCTTTATCCAAACTTCTTGAAGAAGATAAGAAACTAAAAAGTTTAGAAAGGAATAGTAAAAAACAGATGCTCCCAAGGAGCCGTATTGACGCAAGTACACTTCTTAATGAACACTTAGATTTAATCATATTAGGTATGCTTACAGAGCAGTCAAGAAGTGACGATGCTATAAAATCAATGACTGAAGAAGATTTAATAGAAGAAATTCATCGTAAATTTGGTATTAGGGTTGGCTATAAGGCACTACATACTTCTGTGGTTAAGTTAAAAGAAGAGGATATAATAACAGATATAGAGGGAAGGATGACAATTACTCCATTCTATTTGAGATGAAAGAACAAAAGAGAAAAATAAATTATTGACACAGATTAACGCAGATTAACACAGATGATAAAAATCAACAATGTTAAACTTAAATAAATCTCGTAAATCCGTGTTAATCCGTGTCTTAAATAGGAGATAGTTATACTTTATGTACAATTAAAAAGAAAAAGCGATGGACATAGAGAAACTCTGGGGAATCCTGTATAAGGAGCGAAACACGGCATCACTGCAAGAATTACCGGAGAACTTCTGCGAGGAAGTGTGCGAATACATGGAGAAGTTGAAGGAGGAGAAAGGAGAAGCGGATGAAAGGAGGAGGGAGCTGGTGGAAGACGAGCTAAGGAATGCGAAGATGAAAGCGGAGGATATAATCAGAAGGCGAATAGGAAAGATAGTAAAGCTCGCCAGTTCGGGCATGAAAACGGGACCTAAGGGGATGTTAGAGGAAGAGGAAAGGATATTTGAGGGCGTGAAAAGTCACGTAGAGGGGGGCAAGGAAAGGATATTTGCGTTGATGCAGGGGGATAAAGAAGGCGAAGGCAGAAGAGAAGAAAAAAGCGAAAAGAGGGAACTTGCGGAGCAAACTGCAAAAGAAGTTAAAAAAACAGTTTCCGTAAAAAACCGAGATGAAGAACTGCATATAGTCCGGGTATTGGAAGACATACCTACTTTTATGGGTACAGACGGAAGAATTTATAAAGTAAAAAAAGAAGATGTTATTATGTTACCAAAGACCAACGCAGAGATATTGTGTAAGCGAGGAGTTGCAATGCGATTTGAAGGCAAAACGAATAAAATGGAGGGGGTGAGCAGGGGATAGGAAATGAAGATGCCAAAACATATAAGGATTCATTGCCCCTTTTGCGGCAAGCATACCTTACACGAAGTGGAAAAAGTAAAAAAGGGAAGACCTTCTTCCTTGAACTGGATAGTAAGGCAGAAGAAGCGCAGGTCAGGCATAGGAAATACGGGGAAATTTTCAAAGGTTCCCGGAGGCGATAAGCCGACAAAAAAGGTCTTTCTTCGATATAAGTGCGCGGAATGTAAGAAGTCGCATCAAAGGAAGGGCTTCAGGGTATCCAAGCTTGAGTTTGTGGAGTAACTAAAAGAGGGTATAACAATGGGAATGGAAAGGAGTACAAAAAGCAAATTTTTGAGGGTAAAATGCAATGATTGCCCAAATGAGCAGGTCGTCTTTGACCATGCATCTACGGATGTGAACTGTAACGTCTGCGGCGCAATTTTAGTCAAGCCGCGGGGTGGGAAACCGGAGATAAATGCCGAGGTAATAGAGGTCCTGGAATAGCGATATGGGGGAATAAAATAGATGGTGAGGGAAGAATGGCCGGAGAAGGACGAATTAGTAGTTTGTACGGTAGATGAGCTTAAGACCTTCGGAGCTTTCGTTAAGCTTGAAGAATACGAAGGAAAAGAAGGGCTTATCCATATATCTGCGGTATCCCCCGGTTGGGTGAAACATCTGAGGGATCACGTGCGCGAAGGGCAAAAAGTGGTATGCAAGGTGCTACACGTGGATGCACAGAGAGGGCACATAGATTTATCATTAAAGGCTGTGAAAGACGAGCAAAAGAGGGAACGGATAAAATTGTGGAAGAACGAGAAGAAAGCGAAGAAGTGGCTCTCTCTCGCCCTTACTGATTCATCATCGAAAGTAGAAATTAGCAACGAGGAGTTCAACGAGCTCGAGACAAAATTATTGGATGCTTATGAAAGTCTGTATGACGCATTTGAGGACGTCGTAACGGTAGGCAAAAAAGCATTGATTGCACTTGGGCTAAAGGAAGAACATGCGGATGCAATACACGAGATGGCACGGACTAACGTTAAACCGCCTTCCGTGCAGATAACCGGCTACGTAGAGCTAAAGTGTCCTCTGTCTAATGGTGTTGAAATAATAAAAGAGGCGTTGAGGAAGGCAGAAGAGGTGATAAAAAAAACGGCTCCGGGCGTAAATACGAACGGCGTCACGGTGGAATGCATTTATATAGGAGCGCCAAAGTATAAGATGCGTGTCACTGCTTCAGATTATAAAAAGGCGGAAGGCGTATTAAGTGATGCGGCAAGCGCAGCGATTGAAGTGATAAAAAGGAACGAAGGATATGGGAAATTCCACCGAAATCTTCCTTAACCAACTTTCTTTACTTTAAAAAGAAATGTTTTATGAAGTCTAAGATAAGGAAATGTGAGGTATGTGGGGAATACACATTAAAGGGTGTATGCGAGAGGTGCGGGAGAGCGACGAAGAATCCAACGCCTCCGAGGTTCTCCCCTAAAGACCCTTATGGGAAATATAGAAGGATGATGAAATATGGAAGAGATAGAAGTGAATGAGCTAAAAAAGGTGAAATTGCACAAGCCGGTAATGATAGAGGGACTTCCGGGTGTAGGAAACGTGGGGACGTTAGTTGCTGAGCACATAATACAGGAGTTGAATGCCGAGAAGATATTTGAGATATATTCATGGCATTTTCCACCACAGGTATTGGTAAATAACGACGGAACAGTTCGTTTGTGTAAAAATGAGATGTATGCCTGGAAGTCAAAGAAGCAGGATTTGTTAATCCTTAGCGGTGACCAGCAGAGCGTTACGAATGAGGGGCATTATTTTATAGCCGAGCGGATTCTCGACATTGCACAACAGTATGACGTTTCTCGCATATACACCCTGGGTGGATATGGTATAGGTCAGCTTGTGGAAAGACAAAAGGTGCTTGGAGCTGCGAATGACGCTGCGCTTGTGGAGGAGATGAAGAAGTATGGGGTGGAATTCCGAGAGGAAGAGCCGGGAGGGAGCATCGTAGGTGCATCAGGGCTTCTGTTAGGTCTCGGAAAACTAAGGGGCATTCCCGCGGTTTGTTTGCTGGGTCTTACGTCGGGCTATTTAGTGGACCCCAAAAGTGCACAAGCGGTTCTCAAAGTCCTGTGTCAGGCATTAAATCTCGAAATAGACATGCAGGCTTTGGAAGAGCGTGCAGAAGAGATGGAAAGGGTGGTCGAGCGACTGAAGGAGATGGAGCAAGCTCAGATTCCGAGGCGTCGGGAAGAAGAATTGGGATACATCAGATAAGCTTAAAAAATCCCAAATCCCAATACTACCAATTTTGCTTATCCTTTCTCTTTTGGATTTGGAAATTGGGATTTACATGGGATTTGGTAGTATTTGTCATTGGGATTTTCGCTGCCGTTAGGCGGAGTCCGCTGTTAGTATCTTCGGGGACGTAGGCATTTTAACTACGTCTCCTACTTTTATCCCTACTACGTAATCCAGGTCCTTCTCTTTTGCAAGGTCCACTATTCTCTGTGTAATCACGCCGTCAAACACCACACTTTTCGCATTTTCGTTCGTTTCTTTCAATTCGTTCGCCAACTCCCTTACAGTGGTCTCCTTTACTATCTTCGCCTCTTTATCTAACAGCCGTGCCTTAAAAGTGCCTTCAAGCTCTTGCAAGTGCATTTTAAAGGGACTCGGACTTTTTTCCTCTACTACCCCCTCCGCAACCTTGTTGCTCTTTCTTTGTATTTTCCTCGGCTGCTGCTCTTGTCCCTGCTCTTTCTGCTCCTTTGTGTATCCCCGTTGCTCAACCGGTGTTTTATTATGCAACGCTTTTGCTATCTCCTTGTAGGCCATGTCCTCTACGCTTCTTCCTTCTGGCGACGTGGCGATGTAATCAACGTCTGCGACCTGCAAAAGCTCCTTTAATATGAGGTCCCCGCCTCTGTCACCATCGAAGAAAGCTGTAACGGTCTTCCTCTTGCTCAGCTTGGCTATTATAGGGGAAATATTAGTGCCTTCAACGGCTATTGCGTTTTTTATCCCGTATTTGAGCAGATTTAACACATCTGCTCGCCCCTCTACTATCAATATGGCATCCGAACTATCTATGTTTGGACCCGCGGGTAAGCCCTTATAATTGGTTATTTCTTCCATCCTCACCGCTTGCTTCACTTCGCTCACCATCATATCACTGTCTATGTTCCTCTCGACAGCCTCACGCATTAACAGTTTCGCTCGCTCTGTTATCCGCCTTCTTTTCTCCGCCCTTATGTCTTCCACCTTTGTAACTTCTACGTGCGCAATACACGGACCTACCCGGTCTATGGTTTCCAAAGAAGCGGCAAGTATTGCGGTTTCTACCTTATCCAAGCCCGAAGGAATGAGTATTTCTCCAACGGATTTCCCACTCTTCGACTCTACGTTCACCTCTATCCTGCCTATTCTGCTGCTCTTCTGCAAGTCTCTCAGGTCCAGCTCTTCACCCAACAACCCTTCTGTTTGACCAAATATTGCACCCACCACATCAGATTTCTCAACAAAACCTTCTGCTGCGATGTTAGCATGAACCACATATTTCGTTGTATCTATATCGTGCATTTTATTACCCTCCTTAAAGGTTCTATCACCTTCGTCTTTTAACTTTGCCATCACCATACCATTTCTGACTTAGTTATGGTTATAGTAAAGATATAATGAGATATAAAGGTTATTGTATAAACGTTATCTTGGAGGCGGTTTAATGGACTGCGTTCGGTGGGTTCATTTGAGGGGGGAAAGAAAAAGTTGGAAACAAAACAGTGGGCTCGATGCGATTCGAACGCATGACCTCCGCCTCGTGAAGGCGGTGTCATAACCAACTAGACCACGAGCCCTTTATTTTATTTTATTTTTTGTTTATCATATATTGACGTGAGGTGATTTAAATATTTTTTCATTTTAATCATTCTTTGAAGAGAGAGAAAAGATGAAGATAGAAGTGGTAAAAGGCGGAATTTGCGCTGTGAAAGGAGTAAGGGCATACGGGATAAAAGAGGGTAATAAGGGGTTAGCCTTGATAGAAGGAAAAGGAATAGCTGCCGGGATGTTCACGATAAACAAAATAAAAGCAGCACCGGTGTCGTTCACGAGGAAGCAGCTTGAGAAGGGTGAAGGAAGAATAGGCGCGATAATTGCAAATAGCGGCTGTGCAAACAGCTTTACCGGCGAGAAAGGGATATGGGGTGCGGAAAGAATGGCAGAGCTCGCTTCTTCTTCGTTGGGCGTTGATAAAGAAGAGGTGGCTGTTGCCTCTACTGGCTCCATAGGGAAACAATTGGACATGGGGTTAATAGAAAGGCAGCTCGGGGAAGTGGTGAAAGGGCTAAGTTCGGAAGGCGAGGGAAGCAAAGCAGTGGCGAAGGCTATAATGACCACCGATACGTTTCACAAGGAGCGTGCAATAAGTATTGATACTGGCGATGAAGAACGTGTGGTGATAGGAGGAATAGCGAAAGGTTCGGGGATGATATTCCCGCATCTGGCTACCGCTACCATGCTCTCTTTTATTTATACGGATGCTTCTTTGGGCGAAGAAGCGTTAAGAAGGAGTTTGAAGGATGCGGTTGACAATTCATTCAATATGATAGTGGTGGATGGCGATCTGAGCACGAAAGACATGGTATTGCTCGTATCCACTGGTCAGGGCGGGAAGATAAGCGAGGCTGATTTTAAAGAAGGTTTGAACTTGGTATGCAAGGAGCTTGCGAAGTTGATTGCGCGGGATGGCGAAGGAGCAACGAAGTTCGTTGAAGTAATAGTAAGAGGGGCGGCGTCGGTTGAGGATGCGAGGGGAGTAGCGAAGGCAATAGTCAGGTCACCGTTAGTGAAAAGCGCCATTTTTGGTGAACGCCTCGACCTTACGTGTGGTCGTATAATAGCGGCTATCGGTAGCTCCGCCATCTCTGGCGACATTGAGCCGGGCGAAATATCTATAAACTTAAAAGGCGAGAAGGAGAAG
>JADHYP010000062.1 GCA_016782355.1 Candidatus Syntropharchaeum sp.
GGATTGAAACATTGATATGATGGGTATGTTGGGGTGTATTGTTGTAGTCGCAGAGGCTAATCCAATAAAACAAGGATTGAAACTGCTTTACGCTCCAATGAGTTCCCCTCCTCTTCATTGTCGCAGAGGCTAATCCAATAAAACAAGGATTGAAACTCGGATCAGGTGGTGTAAATATTAATATGGTAACATTGTCGCAGAGGCTAATCCAATAAAACAAGGATTGAAACTTAATAAGTCTTTTTGCATTGCTAAATTTATGCTTGGTCGCAGAGGCTAATCCAATAAAACAAGGATTGAAACATCAAACCTTTTAGAAAAAGGTTTAATCCAAAACAAGTTTCTTTCGTGAAAAACGTTTACTAAAACTCTTTAAGTAGTTTTTGCGAAGCAAAAATAATCCTGTTTCTTTGGTCAAGCTTTCTTTTCTAAAGAAAGGTTGTTGGTAAAGCTTCTTTCTTCAGAAAGAAGGTTTAAATTAATCTACGCCCCCATCCGCACCCAACTCGCGCCTTCTTCATCTTCCGTCACCCTCAACACGTATTCCATATAATCCTTCACCTCCTCTATGTGCGTAATAAGAAATATCTGTCGGAACTTCTTTGAAAGCTCGTTCAACGCCGTTATAATATTCCTTTTCCGAAGAGCGTCCTGCGACCCGAAAATCTCGTCGAGAATGATAAAATTAGTTTGAATAGCACTTCTTTCAGTGACGACAGCGGAAATCGCAAGCCTCAAACAAAGATTCGCTAAGTCCTCCTCGCCACCAGAAAACCTGTTTATCTCATACGCCGTCCCATCATCGTAAACAAACACGTCGTAGTTCTCATCCAGCTCCAGCTTGCCGTATTTACCATCCGTTAACCTTCCCAGCATACCAGATGCGTAATCAGAAAGCATCGGGCGGATCATTCCCACCATGTACACCTTGAAGTCGTTCATTATCTTTTCAAGCAAGCTGAGATACATTATCGCCGTCTCTTCCTTCTCTTTCTCCGCTATTAACCGCTTTTGCTCCTCTATCTCCTCCAATACACGTTCTACGTCCTTGCAGACGTTCTCGAACTCGTTCTTCTTCTCTAAAAGCCTCAGCTTCGTTTCGTTCAATTCCTCCCTCTTACGGTCGTATCTCGCCTTCATCCCCACATACGCCATTTTATCAAACGCTAATTCTTCTATCTGTCTCTGCAACGCCGTTATATCTTCCGTAATCTTCCTTTCCAATTCGCTCAACCGCCGAACGTTATTCGTCACTGCTCCCGTCCTCTCTATCTCTGCTTTTAATCCGATTATCTCGCGATACAGCACTTCAAGACCCGTTAGTGCGGAAATAACGTCCTTGTAGTCGTTCTCATCGAACTGCACATCCATAATGGGCGTCAAATCCGTTTTTATCAGCGCCAGTTCAGTTCTCCATCGCCCTAACTCACGTTCTTCATGCACAATTTTCAACTCCAAATCTTTCTTCACCCTAATTTTCTTCTCAAACTCGCTTAATTTTGAAATGACTTCTTTATATACGTTTTCGTCAAACTTCACAGCTTCAAAAGGCTTCAAATCGCTCATTACGACCTCCAATTCTTGCTTCCACCCTTCCAATTCCTTCTTTTCATGCTCTATTTTTACGTCCAGTTCACGTTTCATAGTTACACGTTTTTCCAGCGCCTTATCCTCCTTTATAAGCAAATCCTCCTCGTTTTCCTTAGCAACAAGTTCCTCCTTCTTACTTTTGTATTCATTAAAAACCGAATAAAGTTTTTCCTTCCGGGTTCTTATCTCCTCACTCAGCTTCTTTATCAACGTTTCGTAGTGCGTTCCCAATTCCCGCTCGCACATCGGGCATTCGCCGTCCGGACCCAGGTCCCCTATTTTATTCTTCTTCTCTTTACTCTCTTCTATATCCTTCTTATTCTGTAATACGAGTGATTTAAAAGCGCCGAGCGAAGAATGTATGCTCTCCCTTTGTTTCCTTATCGCTTCTATCCTCCTCTTTACCGCTTCTACACTCTCCTCGACGTCTTCAAATTCTTTCCGCTCTTCTCTCAACCGCATTGTTTTCTCCTCTCTTCCTCCAATTTCCTGCATTGTTCTTTCTTTTCTTCTCATTAACTCCTCCTTTTGCTGATATTTCTCCTTCATCACCTCCATCTCTTCCTTGGTCTGCATCTGCGATTCAGAAGCAGCTTCTACACCTTCAAATCCTGCCATTTTCTCCTCCAATCCTTTTATCTCTCCCGCCCTCCTCTTCATCTCCTGCTTATTTCTCTCTTCCCGCTTCAACAACTCCTGCTTTCGCTGATAATTTTCCCGCATCGCATCCATCGCATCCTTCTTCTCTCTAAACCGGAAATACTGCGTTTCTTTATCTGCAATTTCTTCAAGCCGCTTTTCCTTTACGAGCAAATCCGCAAGCTCTTTTTCTTTCTCTTCCTTTCTCTTCCTCGTATTCTCCAGGTCGCTTCTTCTCTCGCCCATTGTATTACTCAGCTCCATGTATTTCTCATATTTCCTCGTGGCGGTTTCCAGCTCGTGTTTCGCTTCCTCCGCTTCTTTCTCTTTCACCACCTTCGCAGCTTCCATTTCTTTTATAACCGGTAAAAACACTTCTTTCGTCTTCGTCAGTTCGTTCTTCTTACTTTTAAACACTTCTATCTTCTTCCTGCCTTCTTTATCCACGGTTGCCGCTTTTATACCCTCTATCTTCTTCTCCTTTCCTCTCTTATCCTCCCTCATCGCCTGTATGCTCTTTTCTATCCTTTCTATGCCGAGCATACGAAGCACGAGCTTTTTTCGCTCCGCTGCTTTCATTGTTGACAGCGCATTCAACTCCTTCTGCCTTGCGAAAACGGAAGTAAAAAAAGACTGGTAATCCATGCCTATTCTGTCCTCTATGACTCCCGTAACCTCCTCAGCATTGTTGGTTATCTGCTTTCCATTAATAACGAGACTTGCTTTTGGCACTAAATTCTTGCCTACCATTTCTCTTACTACTTTATAACCATCGCCTTCCAGCTCGAATTCCAAAGCAACACTGCAAGGCTCATTCGACGGTGCACCTTCTCTTTTTATCAGTTCTTTTGTTGTCCGAGCCGCATGATGCCCGAACAAGACCCAGCCTATCGCTTCTATCAAAGTCGTTTTCCCCACTCCGTTCAATCCGATAATGCCTATAACGCCATCCGGTAATTCAACATACGCATTCTTATATTTTCGATAATTCCTCAGTGTTAGCGTTTTTAATAGCATCTCACCACATACATAACTCTTTTTTATTCTTTACCCTTGCATAATAAATCTATCGCTTCACAGCTTCTAAATCTTAGCGGCTCGTTTCATGTTTTCTCAAACACCTCAACCCCTTTTTTTCCATATTCCAGTAAACGCAATCTCTCGGAGATGAACAGCATATCTCCATGTATTTCCCGGAAACTTTCGATGCAATTATAGGATTGTATTCCGAATATCTCCTTAGTGCGTTTATAGCGTCTTCCTTATTCGTGTATCTGGCTTTTCCGGCATTTACTAATCCTTCTGCAAGTTCATCCAAAAATACGGATTCCGCAAAATCCCTGTTATGCAAGGCGAAGCAAACCCTCTGTCCAACGGCAACGTTTCTTGCGTTTTTTATGAGTCCCGAAGCTTCATCAACCGTTATCTGCATGGGTTCGAACTTTTCAATCTTCTCAAGCAGTTTTTTACCGACGTAACTCCCGATAAGCGATAATTCAACTGCTTTGATTGCCCTCAACGTCGTTTCGGCGTCTTCGAGTATCTTGCCCGATACGTAATCCTCTACTTTCGCCATGTATCACCAGGTGCCTTTAAGCTGCTAAGCTCTTAGTCTTTTTATATCTGTTCCTGAATTTTCTCTTTCAACCAAGCATTGATAAGTGTCTCGGAAGAGATTTCTCTTTTTTTAGCAATTTCTGTCAATGTATTAGCAAGTTCAGTGTTTTTAGATTTACTTTCTGTCATATTGCCTCCTTTCTTTTCTTGCCATGTCTCTGGCACTCAATATTAATACTTCTTTTGTCCTTTTATAAATTCTCGTTTCCTTAAACTACCAAAAGAAAGCTTTTTACCATATATTCGCTTAGCATTTGTTGGTACGAATGTTTTAAAAAATGCGTTCGATAAATGTCCGGTATGCGGAGCTGATATAGGTAAGCCTCTTGCCAAGTGCCCCAACTGTGGTGCGGACCTCATAGAGCAATATGCGAGGAGGGTGACTTCGCGTTACGTACACTAAGGTAGTGATAGGAAGTTAAGAGAAGAGAGCTTCCCAAAAGCTCTCTTATTTTTTCTCTTTTGCCGCCTTTTGTATTTTTTAAGTAGTGAAGAAGAGAAGATGAAAGTTAGAGATGTGATGAGCCGTCCAGTCATCACTGAAGATGAAGACGTTTCGGTCACAATAGTATCGGAGGATATGGAACTCTCGGGAATAGGGTGTGTGGTTATAACAAAGGAAGATAAACCTACGGGAATAATCACTGATCGTGATATAGCAATAAAAATTTGTGCAACGAAGAGAAGGGCAAGTGAAGTAAAAGCAAAAGAAATGATGTCCTCCCCTTTGGTCACCATCAAGCCTGGAGTATCTGTGGAAGAAGCAGGCGAACTCCTGGCAGAGAATAACATAAGAAGGCTGCCTGTGATGGAAAATGATAAGCTCGTAGGCATTATAAGCGTTAGAAATATACTGACGAAAGCGCCGAAGCATATAAAAAAATTCTATCCCGAGGAATAAGTTCTGACATTATGACGAGTAACTATATTTATAGAAGCACGCTAATCAATCATATCCCTCGATCCTTTTCTTCATCTCATACAACTTATTTAACGCTTCTATCGGTGAAATCTTCTCCCGATTTATAGACTTTAACACTGGATGGTTTTGGCTGATTTATCTCATATTTTTCACGTAATAAATCTAAATTGAAAGGTCCAAAAGGGGTTTTTGTGTCTTTAAACGCTTCAAAAAACTTTTCAAATCCCTCCTTTATCAAGTCAGAAAGACGTATGCTAAATTCAAAAATTTTTTTATTGGAAATCACATTACGCCTAGATATGTTAAAATCTATAATAGACTTGTTGCGAAATAATATCCAGCGAAAGGATGAGTTACCGCAGTCCTTACGGGCCTCTCGATTCAACAGCACTTCAAGTGATAATTCCATAATTCACATGATATCAAGATAACCTCGTCATTAAACTTATCTTTCTTATTACGAAACTTGTCAGTAGTTATCTTAAATCGCTTAATTCCACCGATGGCATGCTCTACCAGGACTCTAAGGCCGCTGATAACTTTATTCTGCGCCTTCTCCTCATCGTTCAATTCTTTCCCTCTCGGCTTCTTCTTCTTGCCGGAGTAGTTCTCTTTTTGCTTTTCGTTGTCTTTCGGTCTTTGGATCGGCCTCTCCGTTCCGTCGATGAATATGTCCTTAGCTTCGGGGAATATCTCAAATAACTCCTCTAAAGTGCTAATTTTCCTCTTTGGCAATACCATCTTTTTACCAAGCACTTTCTCCAATATCGATGTTAATTTCTGGACATTGCTGCATGCGTTAGACCGGTCGAGATCAAATATGTCTGCAATAACACAATAGTATGGGAATAAAAACAATTTCGATACGGGAAGAGGTATATGAAACCCTTAAAAGTATGAAAAGAAAGGATGAGAGTGTTAGTGATGCGGTAGAAAGGCTGATAAATAAGAAAGGGGAAGGGAACTTAGAGGACTTCTTCGGCGTTTTGAAGGATTTTGATTTGTATGCAGCGGAGAAGTCAAGTGAGATAATGGCAAAGCTTTTGAGTTCGGGAAAAGCAGTAAATGCTCTTGATGTTCTTATAGCGGGTATCGGTATTGCAAATGGTGCGGAGAAAGTCGCAACGAGAGATGGGGACTTCATGGAAATATCAAAGGTTGCTGGATTAGAAGTTCAGGTTTACTGATTGAGCGCCAATAATGCTTTCCGTTATCCTGCGAGTCTCTCTTTTTTTGCCATCTTAGCGCTCTCCGCGATCTCGGCGGTACAAAAATGGAAGTTTTAATGCGTGAAATACGCCACCACTTCTTTTCCAGTTTTTTTCTCCGCAACCGAATCAATCCTGACGAACCCATATCGTTCGAACTGAACCACGTTCCCGAGTTCCGAAGCAATCAAAGGCTCGCCTATGCCCTCATCTATTCCATCGGGTCTCTTTACCTTGACTTTTATACCTTCTGATGGTGCCCATTGAATGATCGGAATATCCTCAGTCGGTGTTTCTATGACTCTTGCCACCAAAGGCTTAACGCTCTCTATTTGGACATTGCAAAGATATTTCAGTCTTATCTTCTGCCTCTCTTTCATTCTATCGAAATCGTCACCACTTATGTAAACGGTGTCGCCAGTTCTTATCTCGCGGTAATCCTCACGTGAAGGATGTTTCAATGCCTTTGCCACGAAAGAATTACCATCCTTTAGTCTCATTTCTGCGGGATTGCGAACAAAAAAATATCGTAAAGCGAGTGAATCCACGACTTTCCTGTTCTCCGCATACAAGTTCTTCATGCTTACCGCGATGTCTGTTTGAGTGATGCCAGTAGAGATAAAGAACTTACGAATCGCTTCTTGCTGAAAACCTCTTCTACGAAGCGCTTTTAACGTTGGAAGTCTCGGGTCGTCCCATCCTTCGTATTCACCACTTTCTATACTTTTTCTTAGCTCGGAAGTGCTGAATTTACCGAACTCCTGCATTTTTATCTTACCCCAGTGCATTGTTACCGGATATTTCCAGCCGAGATGGTCGTATAAAAACCGCTGTCGCTTTTCCGATTTCATCAGGTCTTTTCCCCTTATTATATGCGTTATGCCGAGCAAGTGGTCTTCTATTGCAGATTCAAAATCCAGCGTTGGCCATACCTCGTATTTTCCGCCTACTCTCGGATGCTCGCTTTTTAAAATTCTCAATGCGACCCAATCGCGTAAAGCAGGGTCTTCACTTGCCATGTCCGTTTTTATCCTCAGAACTGCTTCTTTTTCTTCGTAAACGCCGCTCAACATCTTTTCCCAGGATTCTATATTTTCCACAATGCTAACAGCACGATGAGGGCATGGTAGTTTCCGCTCTTTATACGTTTTAAAAGTCTCCGCGGGGCAAAAGCAGACATACGCCGCACCTTTTTTTATCAGCTCCTCCGCATATTCGTAATACAAATCCAGACGTTCCGATGCCACTATTACTTCATCCGGTTCGGCATCAAGCCAGGCGCAATCTTCACGATACCAGTCATAAGCTTCGAGCAAAGGTCTCTTCAATACCGGGTCGGTGTCATCAAACCGCAGAATGAATTTCCCACCGTACATTTTCGCATACTCCGAGTTGATAATTATGCCACGAGCACTGCCAAGTGTCGCAGCGCCGTTTGGATTAGGAGCGAATCGCATCACCACTTTTTCGCCTTCCGCAAGATGCAGTTCGGGTAGTCCAATTTCACGTTTCTCTTTCTCTTTCTCTTTTAGCTCTTCTACTAATTCCGGAGCTATCTTAGCCAATTCTTCTACTCGTTCTTTTTTACTCATTGACGCTATGCTCTTTATCTCCTCTTTCACCAGTGTTACGACCTGTTTCGCGTCCTTCCTCAATTCGGGATGTTCGGCAAGCATTTTTTTCAGCACGGCATCCTCTTTAGGCGGTTTCTCATACCTTACCGCATTCTGCAACGCATATTTCCTTATCTTTGCCCTTATCTCTTCCATTGTTTTCTGCGGATTCTCCGCATTTTAAGAATGAGCTGCGCTAAGAAATAAACTTTCATGTTCGCTTGAAATGGAGTGCATATAATACAATATCTCAATATTGGCGAACAAGATAAAACCAAAAAGCTTTTATATAGCAAGAAATATTTGGATTGTGAAATCGAATATTAAAAAAAAGGAGGTGAAAAGAAGAAAATGATGAAAAGAAGAAAAAGG
>JADHYP010000063.1 GCA_016782355.1 Candidatus Syntropharchaeum sp.
AAACACCTTCTTTTTCATTTAGGATGCCTCCCAAGGATTTGTCATGTTTGACTACCTTTTTGAATATTCGATAGTCGAATTCATTGCCTATTTTGGGTATAAAATCCACAAACTCCCAGGCAAACTCACTACAATCGTATATTGAGGGGTCACTTAAGATTTTATTTCTGCTTTCTTCTGTCAGGCGGATATATCTCGATGTTTTGACGCTTTTAGCACCGCTAATATCCTTTCTACAGATTGTAATAGCTGTTCTTTGCATTACACCTTTAAAAACTGGTTGTGGTCTTATGGCAAAGTTAATAATTGTCAAATCGTCTGTATATTCTTTTAGAAAGTCCCTTAGAGCTTTGTATTTTGGTTGGCAATAGGCAGAGTTCGCATGAATAAATCCAAACATACCAGCAGGGTAAAGCAGTTTTTTTATCGAAATCTTCATAAATTCGTCATACAAATTTTTCGATTCAGTAAGCAGATAACCATATCCAACTTTATTAAGCTCGACATAGGGTGGATTCCCAATTATTATATTAAACCCTCTCTCTTCTTCCGGCTTGGTTGGGTCAAAAACATCATAGAACTCAAAGCCCCAGTGGAATGGCTTGAATTGTAAAAACTCCTCTTTGCTTATCTCTATCTTCTTTGCCCTGAACTTCAGATAAAGATTTGGGTTCAGCAATTTCTTTATCTTCTCATCCAGCCCGTTTATTTTCTCCTTTAATTCCTTTGCTTCTTCTCCCTCCGCTCTTTTATATGCACGCAAAAAATTGAATTTCGCTTTCTGGAACTCGCTTATGTCCACGTATCCAATCAAACTGTTCCCAACCCGGAGGTTGTAGTCAATGTTCGGCAGCGGCTCTACACGTTCCGGTTCGTAAGAATCAACAAGCCACAGCCATAGCCTCAATTTCGCTATTTCTACACCACTCGGATTTATATCCACACCGTAAAGATTATGCATTAATATCCACTTCTTCAATGCGATGTCTGAGTTTCCCAACCCTAATTTATCATCTATCCTTCTGTTCAGCTCGAACAAGATGTTCGCCGCCGCAAGCAAGAACGCACCAGAACCACACGCATTGTCCAGAATTCTTATTTCTTGTACTTCTTTCCATATTTCTTCCAGAGTCGTGGCTGGAAGTATAAACAACTCCTCAATGTCTTTAATAAGTTCAGTCTCCTTGTAGCCCTTTTCAGTCTTAAGAATTTCGTTTGTTTTGTCTATTATGCATGGATAGATCGTATTCTCCGAAATATACCTCGTTATCGGTCTTGGAGTGTAGTAAGCGCCAGTTCCCTTCCTGTCGGTGGCGGTCATCGCCCTCTCAAAGATATAGCCCAGTATTTCAGGGTCTATGGAACTCTCGTTCTCAAATTGCTCCTTATGCACGAACTTGAAACTATCTAAAAACTCCATCACCTTCTTCAAAATCTCTGCTTTTACTTTATAGTTGATATTCTTTGTTTCAACTACGGTATGAACAAACAAGCTCCCGTTCAAGTAGGGAATATCCTTAAACCGCTCATTAACGTCCCACCGGTCGTCATTCGGCGTGTTCAACACACCAAAAAATAATTGCCTTAGTTTGAGTGTGAGTATATCCTCTTTAACCTCGGATAAATATTTGAGTATATCTTCCTTTATTACGCCTTTTGACTGTAAGAACTTGATGAAAATCAGCCGGTTCATCACTACCTGCGCTATCTGCTCCCTTTCTTCCAAATCCTTTACTCCGATGACGTTGTTGACCAAACAATCGGCTTCAGCAACGGTCTTCACCCTGTTTTCATGGTCTTTATACCTGCCGCCGTGCAATAGCGCATTATACCAATCGTAAAACTTCTTACTTATCTCTTCTTCCGTCTTTGGAGAAACAACTTTCTCTTTACCTACCAAAAATTCCTTTACCTTCTCAAAATTCTCTTCTAACCTCCGATCATCCACTATTTCCCCCGCCTTATCAACGAATACCCATCTCAGTCCATCGGTTGCCACGCCAAAATCATAGTTCTCCTTCACTTCCGCAAGTTTGAACAAGCCCTTTATTTGATTCACTCCGCTATCTTTACCTTTTTCGAATAAAGCGGCATTTAACGGCTTTGCCTCAACTAAGAACATGCGTTCTTTGCGTTTTATCCGGTAATCTACGCTTCTATGACCACGGGGAGTCTCGAAAGATTTTTCAGGCAGTTTCTCCAACCCTAACGCATCGAGAATTTTATCAATCAGGAATTCCTTTGTAAATGCTTCTGGCTCTGCCTTCTCTTTCATAAATTCAGAACTGAGTTCCTTGCCTTCTTCAAAAACTCTGCTCTTGCCATCTAAAGTGAGTCGTTCCTTAATGTCCTTTATTAGCGTATCAACGATATTTGCCTGGTTCATTTTTACTAAACGCTTTTCTTATCTGCCAAAATCCATGCTTTATTATCAACTAAAATTGCACCCATTTTTACACCATCACACCATCTGCAAATGAACATATTGTTAGCAGTAATGTTATATTGTTTTCTCTACCTCCATATTCCTGCATCTCAAAACCCCTGCTCGTGAAGAATTTTTTCAATGCTCCCTCGTTCTGGATGTTTTCAAATCTCATTTTCCACTAATTGCATGTAATGAAACTTACCCATTTTGCACCATTCTACACAGTTCTACACCATTTCACCATTTCACCATTTACCCATTTCACCATTTACCCATTTTTACCCATTTTTACCCAATTACCCGATAATGTGTAAAATATACCTCTTCCACTGCCCCTTCTTTCAAATATCTCTAATCTTAACATTTTATCAAGGTCTAACTTTGCTGTCTCTCTCGTTGTGTTGTTTAATTTTTGATATTCGCTATTTGTAATCCTGCCTTTTTCTTTAACAAATTCTATCGCCTTTTTTTGCCTTTCATTTAATTTGATAATTTCTTTTCCTTCGGATATTTTGGCAAGTTCTTCTTTCTTGTGTCCATAAAATCTTATCGTAAAGAAGTTTTCAGAAACATCTATCTTAGGCTTTTTTAATCCCACATTTTTCATAGCATCTTTCATCCTCTGTATTCCCGTTCCAGCCTTCTCGACAAGCCAAAGCATCCTGAAAAGTTCAGCAACCAATTCATTTCTCCTTGCGCAGATTTTCCCCAATTCCTCTTTCTTTATCCTGAATAGCCCTCCTGGATTGATAATCTCGATAAAATCATCGTAAATATAAACAAAAACATTGCTTCCCGTTTCAAAATAGTCTCTATGCATTATTGCATTTACTATTCCTTCTCTTATTGCATCAGCAGGGTACTGTTCTATCTCTTTCCTTTCAAGCCCTTTAATTTGATAAGCCAGTAAAGTATTCCTTTCGACAAATCTCACAGCATCTTCTACCTGTTCTACAAGATTACCATCAAAATCCTTTCTATCAATAATATGCGACCTATCCCTGCCTTTAAAAAGAATACAGGAGGTGTAAGCAGAGCGATTAAACTTTTTGACATTTTTAGAAAAGAACAATCCAACTACATTTTTGAAATAATTTTCTCCCTCTTGTTCTTCTGCAAGATCGAGATTAGCTAAAATGTTCTCCAAATTTTATGTGGTCACTAAAAACTTCAAAAACGCTTTTCCCATCTGCCAAAATCCCTGCCTTATTATCAACTAAAACTGCGCCCATTTTTACCCCACTTATTCCCTATATCTATGCAAATGAAAATATTGTTAGAGTGCATAATATAATTAATATTGTTTTCCTTGTCAATTTTTTCTGTAAAAAAGAAACAGGGTCAAAATGAGCAGATATTAAAAAATGCACTTAAAAGAAGCAGGAATCGGCGAGGGCATCTCAGAAGTAATCGTCACCACGCAGTCCGTTTCCAGTGTGCCTAATGCAGCTCCTATTGGAATAATAACGGCAACCAATAATAACAATAGCAAAGACAAAGACAAAGATAAAGACAAAGACGAAAACGAAAACGAATATTTCGTAAAGCTATACGAAGGTTCGAAAACGCTTTCTAACGTGCAGGAAACGAATAAATTAGCGGCGAATGTGACAGATGATGCGGTCTTATTTGTGAAAGCAGCATTTGAGAATCTAAACGAAGCTCATTTCTCGCTTTTTGCTGGATTGCCAGTGCTAAACGAAGCGAATTCGTGGATAATCTTTGAGTGTATCCTTATCGAGAAAAAACGTGAATCTGGAAATTTCCTTTTTCAACTGGCGCCCATTGCATTAAAAATAAACAGAAAAGGGGTGAAAGCGATAAACCGCGGGCGTAATGCCGTGATAGAAGCCGCCATTCTCGCAACGAGATATGTCATAACTGCGGATAAACGAGAAAAGGAAGAAATCGAGAAAATGATGGAACGTTATGCCGATGTTATCGCGAAATGCGGTGGACGTAGCGAGAAGGTGGCTTTTGGTATCCTGCATGCGAAAACTTTACACTAATCTTTCATTTTATGTACCGTTTATTTATATCGAGCTTTAGATGAATGGAAATGGAACAATCACCACATCTCCCTTTACAAATCTCGCCAAGCTTCATCCTCCTCCGATTTTAGCCAATCTTTTTTAAGAGACGTTTCGCTTGCGATTGCCGTTTCCATCCTTTCTTCCACCGATTTTGCCGCTAAAAAGCGTATAAAATCCAGTATCTCCGCAAGATAATGTTCTGGAACCCTCTCAATTTCCTTTAAGATTACTTCCTTTACCGCCATATTTTCACCTCACTATTTATTTTGTATGTCTAACCTTAAGTTATAACCCCGCATTAAAATGCGGGGCATCCCCTTTGCTGCATCTTCATCTATTTCCAACACCTCTAATCTTTTACTTATATAAATTCCCCTCATTAAAATTGATATATCTCAGCTTTTAGTCCGCTAATCTCTTCTATCCACCTAAAATGCTCCTCATTCCTTGTAACCACAGCGTCACAACCTTTGTTTATCGCAATCGCCGCTATAATTGCATCAGCACCAACATGTTTCCCTTTATGTGCCAATGTTCCACCAAGCTCAGCTGCTTTTACAGCATCAGTATACTCGAAGTCTAAAACTTTCATTCTGCTAATCGCCTTCTCCAATTTATCCTTCACTTTTTTCCTCTTCTCTTCATCTTTTATCGCATAGGCACCAAATAAAGCCTCATAAACGTTGAAAACGGTAGTTGCATGCACACCCCCTTCATCTAACTTCTGCGTTATTGTTCTTATAGCAGATGGTCTTCTGATCAAGTCAACGAAATAAGTTGTGTCTATGCATTTCATGCTTTCAAATCCTCGTCTATCTGCTTCCTTAGCCCCTTCACCGATTCTTCATACTCCGATACATCGCTTAACTCAGGATAAAGGTCCACTATTTCCATTAATCGCCCTTTGTTGCTCGTTAATCTCCTTATTACCTCTGAAAAACTTTCGTCTTTCCCCCTTATACTTTTTAGTAGTGTGTATACATCATCCGACAACGAAATGCTTTTTGTCATCTCCTTTCCAACCTCCTCCTATATATTAGGTGCATATTATATAAAAAGTTTCTAAAACGAAAAAAAGAAAAGGAGCTGAGCCTCTTAATTTTTAACTACTCTTCATATGAAAATATCATATACTCACTCGTATCTGATGTCATCTAAGTAAATAGTGCAGCCATACGGATTTTGGTTTTTATTTGTGACCAAAACAAATCCCCCTATAATATGACTTAAGTCTTTACCCGTTAAATCAATGGTATATTGCTGCCAATTATCAGATAAAGTGACGACACCAGTAGAAGCGGGTAGGCGAAGTGAATCAGGGTATTTACCCGTTGTTATGCCACCCACTTTGAACTCTGCTTTTTCTCCGCCTTTCTCTCCTCTTGCCCAAAATGTTAGCTTTATCGCACCGGTTAAGTCATAGCCACCAATCTTGTCTCCCCAATTACTATCCGGATGTTGCCAATAAATTCCTGCCCATCCCTCTCCTTGCGATTTAGCTGCGGAGTAGCTAATCTTTATACATATTGGATCTGAATGAGGATTACCGGTGTAGCTATCATCTAATGTTATATCTCCCCAGTCTCCCATCCAGCCCGAGGGATAATAGGCTTCAGGGACATATACCGGTGTGAACTGTGGGGGTGTTGGTATTGGTGTGGGCGTAGGTGCCAAAGTTGGTGTAGGCGTTGGCTTAACAAGTGGTTTAACAGTTAAAGCGTAGCTGCAACTATGCTCTTTTCCATCAGCTCCTATTCCTTTGATTATTATTGTATAGTCGCCTGCTGGAAGATTTGAATCCACTTTTATCGTTACATCTGAACTGTAAGAGGGTTTTCCGTACTGGGGTACGAAAGAAAGTACTATGCCAGAAAGTTGCTCGTCGGCGCTAAGTCTAACGACATGATCATATCCCTGAATGCCTTTAACGGTGACCGTTGTCGGGAGTACGCCGCCTGCTTGAATTGCCCCGGACGAGGGATCAATTGATATACTGAAATCAGACGGTGGAGAGAAAATTATCGGCCCCATAGAGGAGAACTTATTATAGCAGCTGCTATGATTGCTATAATGGTTAAATACGCAGGATCCTTATACCACGGGTTTTTATTTTCGTTTGCCATTTTTGTATCCACTTCCTCTTATATTATTTCTATACTATACAGGCTCCTCCCTCTAATTTAATTGCAGGTATCCAATCATCATATCTTCTTCCATTTGCATCTATGAACTCTGAGCAAGTAATTTCTCCATCTGGCACTGTTAAAGTCCTATTATGATGAATTTGAGGATAAGAGCCTGTTCTGATGGTGTAGTTGTAAATTCCATCAGCCAATAGAATAAAAGGTTTGCTGAAAGTGATATTGTACCAATCGCCTTTATAACCTTTCCAGTTCTCTTCTGCTAATATTTCAGATTCATTCCAGATTCTCACGTATTCTGAATGCCCTCCTGTTCCAGCGCATGGATAGGTGTACATTTTTTGCGCGAAAACATCATGGCTTGGCTTTATCGTTCCATTGTGCGTGCCGAAGATGCTCGGATAAGTTCCAAGTCCTGTGTCAAAGTATTGTTCTGGTGCTCCACATAATATAAAATCAACAAATGTTATCTCACCAACCGTTACATTGACAATCGTAGAATTGGATGACAAATTAACACCAATTGGCGGTTCTGCTGTTACATTATAAGTTCCATTCTGTAATATTGTGAGGGAATAATTACCAGCAGTGTCCGTATAATCGGAATCAACTCCACTTACGTAAACAGATGCATTTGATATTGGTACTCCAATACTGTATTTAACAGTACCAGCAATAATTCCGGACCTCTCAAAATTTGTATAGTTATAAGCAGCCGTAGTATATGCGTCATGCACGTAATCAGGCTGAGTTGGATCGCCCGTGTGATATACGTAAACATCTCTTACGTAGTATGGTCCATCCATCATATTCCCATATATATATCTTCCATCGAAGTTGAGTTGTATCGTTTGTGGCTGGTCTGCATATAGCCAAGAGGTATTGGATGTCCATACGATTTCTTCTCCACTGGTATCCATTAATCTTGCATTTATAACGCAGTTGCCCTCACTTGCAAGAATTACTTCTACATCTACGGTTAAATTATCAAATAAGCCATTGCCATTTGTATCTGTGCCATAGTCCGAGTAATTACCTGTTAATTGGATTAGAGGTTGAAAATCTGTATAATTGTATGCCGATGTGGTGTATGCGTAATATCTATTATCTATCAGTGTGCCATTCTCATCGTATAACAAGAGGTTGGTTAAATTAAATGACCCATTTACTCCGTGC
>JADHYP010000064.1 GCA_016782355.1 Candidatus Syntropharchaeum sp.
TGAATGCGGCACCAGAATGAACCGTAACGGCTACAACAGCTACGGCAAAATAGGCTTGGGTAGTGTCAAGATCGGGAGGTATATCTGTCCCTCTTGCGAGGAAACCAGCGAAGAAGAACGTAGCTTCCGGGAAAAACTGAAAGGCGAATTCTTTGGTGTCATAGGGGTGATTTACCAGCTTATGAGGCTTCACCAGGTCTCATATCAAGGAATCTCTTCGATAATGGAACTCATTTACCCACGAGGAAAGGATACCATCTTCAACGCGTTCAACGACTCAGTTGAGAAAACCGCTATTCCGCCCGTAGAAGATATTCGGATTGTTCTCTACGACGAACAGCATCCGAAGGTGGGCAGAACACAGAAATACCGCCTGACCCTGCTGGACGGCGTTACAGGTCAGCCGATCGCCGAGGAACTTTACGACACGAAAGACCCCAAGACCATTGAAGTCTTTCTTGCGAAGTATCTGGACCCGACGAAGCGCACGTTTGTTGTGACTGACCTCTACCCGAGCTATCCCGGGATATTTGAGGAGTTCTTCGGTGAGAACTTGATTCATCAGTTCTGTCTCCTTCACCTGAACAAGTTAATCGTCGGTGATTTTCCAAAGAACACGACTATCGAGCAGGAATTGATGAAATACCGGCTGTTAAACATTTTCTATAACAGGGATGCGGAAATCGAGGTCTTGAAGGGCATGGCGGAAGAAGAGCAGGTGATGAAGCAGAGGGAATGAGAAGGCGTACCGGGCATGGCTCAAAAAGCAGAAGGCTATTTTCAGGGAATTTCTACACGATCAGGAGCTAGAACGTAGGCGTAAGGATGAGAATTTAGAGCAGAGATCTTATATTGAGGCTTTGGGGGTATTTAAAGAGTTGATGGAGGAGATAAAGTCTTTTGATAAGCCCGTGCAGAAGCGGTTGAGAACGATCGAGAAGAACTGGGAGCATTTCACGGCGTTCTATTTCGTGAAAGGTGCACCGGCAACGAACAATTGGCTCGAGAACTACTACTCAACGAGCCTGAAGACGCTCAGGAAGGCGTTAACAGGGTGAGGAACACCGTGCTTACAATCATGCATATCGCTAACGCAGAAATTACCGACCCAATACCACCTATTAATTCCAATCCATTATATACCATGAATTTCACACCACCGACAATTGCAACGAATGCGAAAGTTGCACAGATAGCGAGGAATAAACCTTTAATAAGCGATTTCAAGTTCTGTTTACCTTTGCTCTTACTTTTGCCTTTCGATTGGTAAAACACGGTGAAAATAATGAAGAAAATAGCGAGGATTAAGAAGATGAAGGATTTTGGAAGTGCGTTCCCACCCTTTGCAAAAAACATCAAGCCGAAAGCTATGTAGAGCATGAGAAAAGCGAGTGCGGTTGATAGAACAAGAGTTTTTAGATATTTCTTATACTCCGCCATTCCTTTTAGTTTTGCTATCAAGCTCATAATCGTATTAATAGAAACTTTATGGTATTTATATTTGTCGTATTTGTATAATCTTGTGGTTATAAAAGAAGTAAAACAAAGTGCGCTGCGCGCTCACAGCGCCTCCCACCCCCCTTTACCCATATCCGATTCCCTCAACCATATCGCCCAGCAAATTAATATCTGCGAATATCCTATTTCTTTCGATAACCGTTCCATCTCTTCGATAAACGATAAATCGTCCGGTGCGTTAATCCCCCATTCTCGCTCCACCACTCGTTTTATTATCTTATCCGGCATGCTCGTATCAACTCCTGCTTGCATTCGCAGATACTGAAATGTAATCAGTCCGACACCGTTAATCCGTCCTATTTCATCCTTTTCCCACTCTCTATGGTTCGCACGCACCGCCCAATACCGCAATGCGTCAAGATCACTATCTAAATCCTTACCTTCTCTTATTTTATCCAAAACACGACTTGTGTCTACGTAATCACCGTAAAACCTCTTAACCCTCGGCACAACTATCTTGAAGTAGTTCAGTCCAATCGAATCCAACGACGCATCTACGACAATCAATACGGCGTTCGCATCCCACCTCTTTCCATTGAAACAGCGCAGTTCGCCTTCTTTTGCCGAGTCCAGCACGTCTTTAAATCTTTCTTCAAACATTTTTTCTTTTTAAGATTCATAAAGGTTTGTGTGAAATTATAAAAGGAGCTAAACAATAGCATATGTTATTTATTAGAAATAGAGTTTATAGCGAAGAGATAGGAGAAAAATGAAAATAAATTCGCGTATTTGTCCTGGATGCAGCATAGGGTGCAGCTTGTATTTGATGGAGTCCGAAGTCGAAGAAGAAGCAAAGGAAAAAATAAAAGTACTGCACAGGAAGACAGGAGCAGTGAATGAGGGTAAATTATGCAAGTTCGGCACGGGTTTGCATGCGTATTACGAAAGGAAAGCGTTGAACAATTCAGTAGATGGTAAGGCGGTGAAGCAGGAAGAGGCGATAAAAGAAGCAAAGGAAAGTTTGAATAGCATGAAACCGGAAGAACTCGCGTTCATCGCACTGCCGAGCACAATAACCAATGAGGAAATAGTGTCTTTTGTTTCTTTAGCGTCTGAGTTTGGCTGTGAGAACGTATCCTTTGGGTTCGAGCGATTTTTCAATGGAATCCCGGAGGAGGCAGATTATATTATCGAGAAAGGATTGCCATTTACCGAAGTGGAGGGAGCATCGAAGATAATACTTTTTTTCATTGACCCTTTCGTGCATTATCCGCTGCTCGCGAGAAGGATATTAAAGGCAAAGAAGAATGGAGCAAAGGTAATAGAGGTGTCTTTTGCGAAGAACGAGCGCGGGATAGCAGATGAGACGGTTTTGGTGGAGCATACGGAGGTCGAGATATTAAAGGAAAAGAAAGAGCTATTTGAGGAGTCGTTGATTATTGGCGAGTTAACGCCTTATACGAATCCGCAATTTTTATCGTTGATGCTCTGGCTAAAAGCATCTACCTCATCGAGGCTATTTCTTTTGAAGCCGTTTTTGAATTCCACAGGTGCTTTTTTGCTCGGAGGGAACGGAAAAGAAGCGAGGAAGAGAAAAGATTTGTTTGAAATTCTTGAGGGTGTGGAAAAAGGGGAGATAAAAGCGCTTTATTTGCTTGAAACGGACCTCGCAGGAGTAATGTTTGAAAGTGAAGAGGTCGCTAAGACAATTTCAAAACTGGACTTGCTGATAGAGCAAAATGCTTTTAGAACTGCATTGTCCGACGATGCCGATATAACGATTTGCTCAGAGCCATTTTATATGAAAAAAGGAACGGTAGTCAACATAGAAGGTAGAGTATTAGAAATTGGTGGAGAATCGGAAAAAGGGCTGCGGATAATGGAATGTATAGGAAAGGGGAGGAAATATGAGGAAGTTCATGAAGCGGCAAAGGAAAGGTTAGGGTTGGGAAAAATAAGTGAGTTTGAAATTGCAGTGAAGAGAGAAGAAAGGAATTTTAAAGTGGATGAGCCAAAAATAGAAATGGAGAAAGGAGAAGGAGAAGAGGGATATTACCTCTGGTATAAAACAAATCCGTTCTTCTGGAGTGGTGTTACGGATAAGAATTTTGTGGAGATAAGCGCAGCAGCGATGAGAAAGCTCGGTCTGTTTAGAGGTGACGAGGTGGATATTGTGCAGGGAGAGAGGAAAGAACGAATGGGATTTAAGATTTCGGAATTACCTGATTATTTGTTTTTATCGGAGGCGAAGCTGGCGATTAAGCCCTTACAGGGCTTGCTGACGAGGGTGGCGATGAAGAGGGCGGAATAAAAACAATTCGCAGCTAACGTGAAAAAATAGAAAAATTCTTATGTGAAGAATAGGGATAAGGTTCACAGGTCATGCGAGAATTGAAATGGCAAAGAATGGAAATGAGAGCGGGGAATTGCCCAATTTGTGGTAGAGATATATGCCATTATATCAGTTATACTGCGCTTGCAGTGAAGAGAATAGCGGCGGGTAGGGGATTAAAGTTGGAGAAACATGGCGCTATATGGTCTTTCGTGAGCAGGCTTTCGAGGGAGAGCAGGGATAATGAGCTTATTCTACTTTTTCACGCGGCAAATGGATTACATAAAAACTTCTACGAAAATGAACCGGACCGAAAAGCGGTAGAAATTTGTTTGGAATCGTATCGTGTAGTACAAAAATAGAGAAGAATATATAAAAGTAAAAGACATAACTATTATAAGTGGTAGAAAAATGGCTAAAAAACTTACCGAAGAGGAAATGCGAAAAGAGGTATTAAAAGATCCAGAAATAAGAAAGGTTTGGGGTGCTTTGAAGGATATAGTCCCAGAAGCGGTTGCAGAGTACAAGAAGAAAAGAAAGCATGAGTGTTCTACTGATAGCTGAGACTAATTGGCTGGAAAACCTTGTACTGGTGCAAGATTCTACATCTGCGTATCTAATGAGGCTTGCACGAACGGAGAAAATTGATATTGCAGTTCCAGAATACTCATTCTATGAGGCGGATGGCTCTTTGAACAGGAAACTCATAAAACGTGCAGAGAGAATTGATGAGGCTTTGTCATTGCTTGGGCAAATATCGCAGACTGAACATTACGCAGAATTGTGTGAAATCGGTAGAGATAGCTTAAAAGAGCTCAAAAGATTGACATTGAGCGACAAAGCAGAAATGAAAAAGGTGCATGAACCGGGAATTAAGGAATCGTTCATACATAGACCTGGACCTTCTGAGGATGCAATTGCAATAATGAGCGTGAACGGATTAACAAAGAAATTGGCGATTGTGGGTGTTGGTCTGCATCCAAAGCTGAATATTGACTGCCTTGTCGGTAGAAATTTGTTTGGCGAGATAGACGTTCATTTTATATGCCATTATAACAATCATAATATAGGAGGAGAATAATCAAATCATGGGTGCTGCTTCTATCGCATTGCCGCAAAGGCTTGTGGTGAAATTAAGGGAAAAAGCAGAGGAAACTGATTCACTGCCAGAGGAATTAGGGGTTGAGCTACTGCAAAAGAGTTTGAATGAAGAGCTTGACCCGGAAGAACTTGTAGAACATTATCAATCAATGAGCGAGAAATATCTTGCCGAGGCGAAAGAACTTTTAAGTGAAGGAGATGTAGCACAAGCATCGGAAAAGTTTTGGGGCGCATCTGCACTTGCAGTGAAGAGAGTGGCGGCGAGCAGAGGACTGAAGTTGGAAAAACACAGAGGTTTGTGGGATTTTGTGAATGAACTTTTGAAAGAGAGCGGAGATAGAGACATTATTAGATTTTTTAATGCTGCGAACAGCTTACATAGAAATTTCTATGAAGACCAGATGAGCAAAGAGTCGTTGGAAATCGTGGCAGAAGATATTGAGCAGTTAATAGAAAAATTGAGGATGATTTCGTGATGCAGATAAAATATTCGCCTGATGCTGATGTTTTAATGGTGCAGTTAAGGGAAGGAAAACTCGTTGATTCGGTAGATATTGTAGGAGGATTGATTGCTCATTACGCAGAGGACGGCAGCGTGCTTGAAATAGAGATATTGGATGCGTCAAAGGTTGTGGAACGGAAGGATTTGAGTTTTTCATCGGAAGGTATGCTTGCGGATAAGGCATCGAATAGTGGAGGTTGAAGTATGAAGAAGATTAATCTGGTGTTTGTTTTGGCGATTGCATTTGCTTTGTTCGTTTGCGCGAGTGGGGTTGCTAGTGCGAAGACGAAACAAATATATATGCGAAAAACTTAAACACGATATAGGCGATAAAATTGAGAAAGAAGAATGAGCGAAGAGCAGTTGCATTTGGAAGATGCGAAGAAGTTGTATCAAAAAGCGGTTGAGGAGTTTGAAATAGCGAGGGGGAAGTATGACCGTGTTTTTCTGTGCGATGTTTGTGCAAAGGGTTGGCTTTCTGCAATAGAAGCCACTTACGCACTCTTGCTCAAAAAAGGAGTAAAAGAAGAGGAGTTGCACAGAACAGATTGGGGGAGAAGATACATGGTGCACAGATATGCGGAGAAGGAGCTTGAATGGTTATATTTTTCGCTACGGGATAACCTGCATATAGAATGCTATTATGAGCGGGCATTGGATTTCGATGAGGTTCAGATACGATTGGATGACCTCAAATATTACATTGAGAAGATTGAAGAGGTAAGGGGATGAGTGTGCCGAGCAAAATTCATAATAGCCAGTTGGTGAAAATCCAACCTGAGGAAAGGTTAGCCGCCACCTCAGAACTGAACCTTGCATTCTGTCCGGTGACAGGCAGTGGTGAAGCCAAGGGGATGGGATACTGGGCTGCAACGCAAGTGAAGGGATTGAGCCCCGAAATACACGTTGTCTCGGTGGTCGACGTTGTTCATTTGACGGAAGACAGCACTCTCACCGCCGTTAGTCCGAACCTCCGGTCTTGGAATATAGCAGGGAGCGCTGGAACATGGCGAGGCGATGAGAGCCCGACGGGGTCTGAGACCGTGGCACGGTATCAAATGGATGTTGTGGGAACTCGGGAGAGCCAGAGTGTTCTCTTTACTGGAGTATGTAATGTCAAGCCTATAAACGGTAAGATATTACAGATGACACCCTGGGGGTCGGACCAGCTCATAGTACCGATGAAGCAGGGTAATGCCTATGGAGGGAAGGGGCTGTCGGTTGAACCGTTGGGTCAGGGACACATCCACCGCACAAAGAGGCGGGTTAAGGATGGTAACAAAACTGGACTCATAACCTATCTCGAAAATGGTAGGGAGGTTCTTCTGAAGAGCCGGATGAGGGAAAACCTCAAGTCCGGTTCTGTGAGGGGGCTCATAGCAGCTTCCGGGAGGAGGTGGCTATGAGCTCTACTCGACAAAAGATTAATCTGGTGTTTGTTTTGGTGATTGCGCTTGCTTTGTTCGTTTGCGCGAGTGGAGTTGTGAGTGCGAAGACGAAACAAATATATATGCCAAAAACTTAAACAGGATATAGGCGATAAAAATGAGAGAAGACTATGAGTGGTTCATAAAGACGGATTTTAGTAAATATGCGGGAAAATGGATTGCAACGATAGGTAAAAAGGTCGTGGCAGAGGGAGACGATGCAGAAGTAGTTTATAAAGAAGCAAAGGATAAATATCCGGGTAAGAAGCCATCATTGGCTAAAATACCGACTGGGGATACTCTGATATTATGACCATAGAGTTCAGATACCGTGAGGAAGAATCGGAAATAACCGGAACGATACTTCGTCCGGTTGCAGCTCTGGAATTCAAGAGCAGGAGCGGCGAATGGATTGAAATACGCATGTATATTGATTCCGGAGCAGATATGACTTTAATACCTCTCTCTTTTGGCAGATTGCTTGGTTTGGAGCTGAGAAAGGAGGATATTAAACATCTTCGTGGCGTGGGTGGTGGAGAGGTGCCGGTGATCGTTGCAAGGGTAGATATTAGGATGGATGATGTTGAATTTCCAATTGACGTTGCATGGGCACTTGAAGAGGATGTTCCACCTTTGCTTGGGAGAACCGATATATTTGATAGATTTAAGATTATGTTTAATCAAGGTTCGCGGAGTATTATATTTGAGGAGTCGAACAAAACATAGGTGATTAAAATGGAAGAATTTGCGGTATTTAAAAGCATGGAGAATGACTTAGAAGAGAAACATCCGCATAAAGTTGTCGCAATTCATAAGGGAAAAATCATTTCAAAGAAATTTGAGATTGTGGGTAGAAATTTATTTGGAATTGTATCGTGTAGTACAAAAATAGAGAAGAATATATTAAAGTAAAAGACATAACT
>JADHYP010000065.1 GCA_016782355.1 Candidatus Syntropharchaeum sp.
CAAGCAGAGGTGCATCGAGATAAATGCCATCCGCTTTCTCTTCCGCTTTTCCTTCTTCTATCAGTTCTTCCAGCATCTCCTCCAGCTCACCTACGTTCACCGCCGTATCAGCACTGCGATTTTGGAGAGGTAGTTGGGACTTGTTTTTTCCCTTTCTTATACCCTTTTTCAAAGACCGCACGAAATGATGTTCGTGGGCGCCTGCGTTACCTGAGCCACCTTTATTTCCTTTCCCTCTCCTCTTCTTATGCGAGCCGCCACCGCAGGTTCTTGTTCCTCTTATCCTTTTTACTCTCTTCTTCATCTCTATTCTATTTCCCGGTTCTCCGTGAAGTATTTATCTATATTCATATATACTTTACCTTTTATAGTACAACAATAGTATAGATATAGCTTACCTTATGTTATAAGCTGGAGTATTGGGAAGAGATGATAAAACCAGAAATAAAGGTAGAAAATGTAGTAGCGAATGCAAGGATTGCTGATAGTCTGGATCTGGAATATATAGAATCGAAGTTAGAAGATGCGGTGTTCACGAAAAAGAAATTCCCTGGTCTGGTGTACAGGACAAAAGAGCCAAAATCCGCTTTCCTTATCTTTCGTTCCGGGAAAGTAGTGTGCACCGGGTCTAAGACTGCCGAAGGTGTGCGAGTGGTGATGGACAAGCTTGCTGCCGACCTTAGAAACTTAGGCATAGACGTGGTGGAGCATCCGGAGTTTAAGGTGCAAAATATTGTTGCTTCCGCTAATCTTGGGAGAGAACTCAACCTCGGGGCTATTGTAGTGGGGTTAGAGCTTGAAGGCATGGAGTACGAGCCTGAAGTTTTCCCGGGGTTGGTATATCGGATAAAGGAGCCAAAGAGTGCCATACTGATATTCAGCTCTGGAAGGCTGGTTATAACCGGGGGAAAGACAGTAGAGGACTGTGAAAGGTCAGTGAATACCTTGCTGACTAAATTAAGTGACTTAGAGCTAATTTAGAACTTTAAAATGGGTGCAGAGCAGTTTGAACCGACATTTCCGAAGTTCGAGCCGAGAATAGTGGTTTTTTGCTGTAATTGGTGCTCTTACGCTGGTGCAGACCTTGCGGGTGTATCCCGCTATCAATATCCGCCGGGAGTGCGAATAGTAAGGGTAATGTGTTCCGGGAGGGTAGAGCCGGTTTTCATATTCGATGCGTTCAAAAACGGTGCGGATGGCGTCATCGTCGCTGGTTGTCATCCGGGTGAATGCCATTACGTCTCAGGTAACCTGAATGCGGAGCGGCGCGTGGAAAATACGAGAAAAGCGTTGGACTATTTAGGGCTTGGAGCGGAGAGGCTTCGCCTGGAATGGATATCCGCATCAGAGGGGATGAAGTTTGCAGAGGTGATGCGAGAGTTTACAGAGGAGATAAAGGAGTTGGGACCTTCCCCGATGAAGTCCCGATTGAACCGATGTGAAAACCACGAGATTTCACGAGATTAAAAAATGGGGAATAGAAAATGGCGAAAGAGAAAGAAGGAGAAGAAAGAATAGGCGTGTTCGTATGCAGATGCGGCGTAAACATAGGTGGAGTTGTGGATTGCGATGAGGTGGCGAGATATGCAGCGACACTGCCCGGGGTGGTTTGCGTATCCGTGAACAAATTCACGTGTTCTGATTCGGGACAGGCGGACATACAGGAGCATATTCGCAAATATAATTTGAATCGCGTGGTGGTTGCGGCGTGCACGCCTAAGACACACGAGCCTACTTTTAGAGTGTGCTGCGAGGAGGCTGGCGTGAATAAATATCTTTTAGAGTTCGTTAACATCCGTGACCAGTGTAGCTGGATGCATATATGGGACCATGAGGGAGCAACGAAGAAGGCGAAGGATTTAGTTCGGATGGGTGTTTATCGTGCTAAGCTGTTAGAGCCATTGGAGGAATCAGAAGTGGCGGTGGACCGGAATGCGCTGGTTATAGGCGCGGGAGTTGCGGGGATGCAAGCGGCGATGGACCTTGGAGACATGGGATTCCACGTGTATTTGGTGGAGAAGGAGCCTTCGATTGGAGGAAGGATGGCTCGGTTTGACAAGGTATTTCCAACGAATGACTGCTCTATCTGCATTTTGGGACCGAAGATGGTGGAAGTGGCACGAAATGAGAACATCGAGATAATGTCGTATGCCGAGGTAGTGGAGGTGGAAGGTTTCGTGGGTAATTTCGAGGTCACGATAGAACACAAGCCAAGGTATGTAGATGTAGATGAATGCACGGGATGCGCACAGTGTGCGGAGAAATGTCCGGTAGAAGTGCCATACGACTTTAATGAAGGATTCGGTATTCGTGGAGCGGCATACGTGCCTTTCCCTCAGGCCGTTCCGCTCCGTGCGGTAATAGATTTGGAAAGTTGTTTGAGAAGCGAAGGTAAGGAGTGCAAGGCATGTATAAAAGCGTGTGAGAGGGGCGCGATAGATTTCTCGCAGGAGAAAAAGTATAGTAAGGTGAAAGTGGGAGTGATAATAGTAGCGCCGGGGTTCGTAACTTATGACCCCGAGCCGAGAAACGACTACGGATATGGGATATATGACAACGTAATAACGACGATGGAATTTGAGCGGCTTTTGAATGCCGCGGGTCCGACGGAAGGGCACGTTATAAGAGCTTCGGATTGTAAAGAGCCCATGCGGCTGGGGTTCATCAATTGCGTTGGCTCCCGAGACATAAAAACGAACGTTCATTGCTCTGGTGGGGTTTGCTGCATGTTTAACATGAAGAATGCAATTCTGTTGAAGGAGAAGCGACCGGAGATTTCGTGCTATCTATTTTATATGGACATAAGAGCGCCGTTCCGCGGTTATGAGGAGTTTTACAACCGAGCAAGGGAGATTGGCATAAGATTCGTCCGCGGAAGACCTTCGGAGGTGATAGAGAAGGAGAATGGGAATCTGGTGATAAGGGCTGAGGATACGTTGAAGGGAGTGGTGAGGAATATAGAAGTGGATTTAGTCGTTCTCGGCACTGGCATCGTGCCTCATTCGGATATAGAGAAGATATCGAAGATGCTGAAGATACCGCGTGCTGCGGATGGTCTGCTTATGGAGGCGCATCCGAAGTTGGGTCCCGTGGATACGGTATTAGGTGGTGTATTTGTCGCAGGAGGCGCATCGGGTCCGAAGGACATACCGTTTGCAGTTGCGCAGGGTAGTGGAGCGGCATCAAGAGCGGCGAGATTACTCGTCACGGGGAAGACGAAAATAGAGGGTATAACGGCAGCTTCGGATGAGAGCTGCATAGGATGTGGTTTTTGCGTGGATGCCTGTCCTTATGGTGCATTGACATTGGACGAGAAGGAGAACAGGGTGATGGTTGTGGGCGCGATATGCAAAGGATGCGGCACTTGTGCGGCAACCTGCCCTGTGGGTGCGATGGAGCAGCGGCATTTCAAAAACGTGCAGGTGGAGGCGCAGGTGAAGAACTTGTTCGCACTTGCATAACACTTTTTCTTTTTAGAAAATAAATAGAAAGGTATATCAAAGGAAGTAAAAAGAAGGAGAAGGGAAATGGGAATTGAGACGAGGCTAATTTTGATTTCGCCGGACTCGACGATAGCACCGGAGCAGGTGAAGAGTAAGATTTTGTCTATGATTAGCGAAGAGGCGAGCATGGCGGCAGGTCCCGGCATGGACATTAGAGTAAAGGAGACGTGCTTTGGTGCATTGGTGGAAGGAGAAGAGGAGAAGGTAAGGGAGATAGTGGAAGAGGTAAGGAAGATGGATAAGAACGGCATTTTTTCAAAACCACGGGGATTTCCAATCGGCGACCGGAGGATATGCAGGGCGACGAGAAAAGGAGGACCCAGACCGGGATTTCACCAATTGGAACTTGAATACGGGCTGCTACCTAAAGTAAGGGGAGCATTGGATAAGTATAGCCAATCTATTTAAATAGACCCTTTTATCTATACGAATACATATAAAAATAAAGGTGAGTTACGATGTACGTGGGTGAAGCATTAATAGGGGAAGGACCTGAAGTTGCACACATTGATTTGATGATAGGCGATAAATATGGACCCGTGGGCGTGGCATTCACGAACGCCATGAGTCGAATGTCCGCGGGGCATACGCCTCTATTCGCGGTGATAAGACCGAATCTTCCGGTTAAGCCTTCTACCGTAGTTGTGCCGAAGGTTACGGTGCGAAACATGAAGGAAGCGGGGAAGATGTTCGGACCGGCGCAGAGTGCAGTAGCGAAAGCAGTGGCGGATTCCGTGGAGGAGGGCGTAATACCGGAGGATAAGGCGGAGGAACTCGTGGTAATTGTAAGCGTGTTCTTGCATCCACAGGCGGAGGATTATAACAAAATATACAGGTATAATTATGGGGCTGCGAAGTTAGCGATAAAGCGTGCGATGGAGGGCTTTCCGGATATTAAGAAAGTGTTATATGAGAAAGACAGGTCGAGGCATCCTTCACTGGGGATGAAGGTGACGAAGTTATGGGACCCGCCTTATTTGCAGGTTGCTTTAGACATTCCAAAGTGGGAGCACATGGAGCGCGTGGTGAAGGAGCTGCCGAGGAACGACCATCTTATCATAGAAGCGGGCACGCCGTTGATAAAGAGATATGGAGTGGACATAGTGGGGAAGATAAAGGAGATAAAGCCAGAGACTTTCGTGGTTGCGGATTTGAAAACGCTTGATACCGGCAACCTGGAGACGAGAATGGTCTCCGATGCGGGTGCTGACGCGGTGGTGATTTCCGGTTTAGCTCCTCTCAGGACGATAGAGAAAGCGATAGAGGAGGCGAAGAAAACGGGCATTTACTCCAGCATAGATATGCTGAACGTTACAAATCCGATAGAGCGGCTTAGTGAATTGAGCATAGGCGGGTTGATGCCGGACGTGGTGGAACTGCACCGTGCAATAGACGTGGAGGAACTGGGGGAGAAGCATGCATGGGGGGATATAGAGGAGATAAAGCGAATAGGCGGTAAGATGCTGGTAGCGGTGGCTGGCGGGATAAGGGAAGAGAATGCGCCTGAAGCGATAAAAGGCGGTGCGGATATTTTAATCGTAGGCAGGGGAATAACGAATGCAAGGGATGTGGAAGGAGTGGCGAGAAGATTTTTGAGGTTGATGAAAGAGGAGATAGACCAGTACAGGGTGATGACTGACTTTTAAAATATCCAAAAGGCATAAAGACAAAGACGAGCTATTGCCGTATCCACAGCTCAAAGTCTTTTATGACGCAAGTAGAGGGGTTGATACTTGAATAGGTATCACCGCTCTCTTCTTTCCAGCATCGCCTTTATCTTCTTCAATCGTGTAAAATTCTCGCGTTCCATCTCCTCTAATCGCATCCGTATGTATTTCCTCGTCGCCTTCAATCTCGGAATCATTATATATTCAAGTGCATTAACCCGCCTTTTTGTCTTCTCCACCTCGCCTGCGAGGTTCCTCACCGCCTCTTCCAGCTCTGCAAGCTTTATTATCTTTTCCAATGCTTCTTCAAAGCTCCGCGCACTCCTATCCACCGCGGCTGACGAATCCATAAAACCATATCCCCGCTCCGTAACTTTCCTTGCCAATTCAGTTTCCAATTCCAGGATTGGCACGTGCACACCCATTATGCTTCGCGAGGAGAACTCCAGTTCGATTTCTCGTGACGTCATCAAAGACAACTGCCTTACCTGCTCAACGCCTGATAATGCCTGAGCAACGATAAAAAAATCAAAAGCCTCTTTTAACTTATCCTCCACTTCCTTCCTCGCATCCCTTACTTCGCACACCACGTCTAAGAATTCGGCAATAAGCGCATCTCTTTTTTCACGAAGTAAGTCATGCCCCTTCTCCGCTAACTTCGTCCTTCCGCTCAGCCTCAACAATTCCATCCTTGTTGGGCTTACTCCTTCCATTATTTCCGGCATAATCAGTCCAGCCTCTAAACAGAAAAGATTTTAAATATTATCAATTATATTCCGGTGCCAATGTCTTTCTCTACCAGATAAATCCCATCTTGAAAGACCCTGGGGTCATAACCTTTTATCCTTGTCGTCTGTTCTATGTTCGCAGCCGTCTGTCCAACCGCCTCCTTATTCACTCCGGATACGACAATCTCTCTACCCTTTATCTCCACTTTCACGCCTTCCTCGACTTTTGCTATCCTCGGCTTCCTTTCACCCAGGAAATTTGAAATGGAAATGGCATTGCCCTCCTTTGTTAGCGTTACTTGCATTGGGAAATGGGCATGCACCGCTTTCAACTTATAAAAAAATCCCTCTGTCACACCCGTAATCATGTTTCTGATGTGAGACGCATAAGTTCCTGCGACGGCTCTTATCTTCTTCCTTGCCGTATCACCTTTTACAATGACCTCATTACCATCGTCTTTTTGCTCTATTTGTATGCCCGGATGCCACAATTCTCGCTCTATCGCTCCTTTTGGACCTTCCACCTTCACCGTTCTTACATTTACGCTGACGCTCACGCCTTCAGGGATTGGAATACTGAAGCTAATACCCTCCTCCTCCTCCTCCTTCTCCATCGTCATCTTACCTCCGTCTTTGTTTTTTATTTTTTGAGAGTGAAATAAATAAAGCTTCTTTCCTATATAAGAAGAGATATTCCACATATACAAAATCATTTAAATTCTTATAGCGTTACAATGTTTGATTGTCATGTTTTTTATACCCGGCCGAACATAACAATTAGTGTGACACACATAAAATGGCAACCACACCGCCGCAGACAATGACCATGCAGGTATCGGGAAAAATAGGCCTGGCTTTTGCTTTACTAACGGCAATACTTCTACTCAGCATCTCTCTCTATTCATTAATAGTGGACGTGATTTTAAAATTCGATTTATACGGCATCCTGATTGATTTAATCTTCTTAGGAATCGGTATCTTTTTAGGTTATTTCTCCATTCGCGTGTATAAGAACTCGGTGTATTACGAAAGTTTGGTGAATTCCGCGTTTGACGAGGGTGTATATACGCGATTGGAGCCGGTGCTGAGAAAAATTGCCGAGACGAGTGTCGAAATGGAAGACTTAGAAAGCCGCTTAAACAGAATTGACCGTAAGGTTCAAACGGTAATAGACGAGCAGGTGAAAACGGAACCACACTCGGAAGTAGAAAAAATGCTCGTTCCCGGAACTTCTATGGGCTTTGTAGTAAAGACCATCTTCTTAACCATAATCACGATGTCAGGTTTTATGTTCATGATTTCCACCTCAATTGGAGCGGTTCATTTCGCTACTCTGCTCTTTTACGTCCTCTGGTGGTTGGTCATATCATCCGAATTCAAACTCTTTAATAATACCGCCTCATGGTTGATAATCTTTGTTCCCGTTCTTTTGGTCCCCGTTGGCTTTATGATTCTCGATGCCTTCATTCAGATAAACAACGTGATTGCCCTTTTTTATGCCTTCCTCGCTTTATACGCCTTTTTATACTTTTCGTGGGCGGTATATGAGACAAAAGGGACGCTGCCCTTCAACCTCGACCTCGGAAGATACGTTAAATATAAACATAGGTGAAGAAAAAAACGGCTTCATCCCAAAACTAAGAAATCTTCAGTAGCGTAACCTTCAGATTTTTACAAAAGCATTCTTTTACCATGGGACATGCATAAGAAATGACGCTTATTTAAAGTTATGCATTAGCGTTTCAGTATGGGAAAGCCAA
>JADHYP010000066.1 GCA_016782355.1 Candidatus Syntropharchaeum sp.
CAGGCGTAACCTCTGCGATTATGGGTAGCATCACACCGGAATCTCCCACTACCGCGAGTCCATTCACTTTGCCTATCTCAAACCCTTCAGTGGTGAACAATTTATAATCCTTCTTCTGCTCCAGATACTCATCAGCCACTTGCTGTTCCACGGATTTTGCCATCGCTTTTGCTTTTATCACATGCTCGCTCGTCGTATATTTGGCACCTTCACCGCGAGCAATATCCCCTGCCACACGCACCAATCCGCCGAGGTCCCGTAAAATGAGTGTAAAATGCCCTTTTCTGCCCGATCTTCTCCTCGCTTCCCTTAATATCTCCTCTATTCCACTTCTATCGAAATGAGGAATCTTTTTGTCCTTCGCTACCTCCTGGGCAATGAACCTGATAAGCTTATTTCTATTCTCCTCGGTATCGTCCATCGTATCTTTCATGTATATTTCATATCCATAGCCCTTTACTCGAGAACGAAGAGCAGGATGCATACCGGCTACGGCATCCAGATTGCCAGCAGCGATCATGACGAAATCACAAGGAACCGGGTCGGTTTTCACCATAGCTCCTGCACTTCTCTCCGATTGCCCCGTTATTGAATACTCCTTCTCCTGCAATGCCGTGAGCAAGTTTTGCTGCGCCTCTATCCTCAACGTGTTTATCTCATCAATGAAAAGAACGCCTTTATGCGCCTTGTGGATAGCTCCCGCTTCTACTCTATCGTGTGCTGGCGTCTCCAACCCGCCTGACTGGTAAGGGTCATGCCGGACGTCACCGAGCAAAGCGCCGGAATGCGCCCCTGTTGCATCCACGAACGGTGCAGTCTCACGTCCAGCGTTGGTAACAAGCAACTTCGGCATCATCGCCTCCTCCTTCGGCATCATCCATCTGAAGACTAAAAGCATAACGGCAGCGGCAATTATTGAATAAAAAATCATCTCAAATCTGTCCGTTTTTAATGCATAAATAAAACCCATGCCCATGATGAGGAAGAAAGTGAACATAAGAAACGTGCTTCGCATCTGAATGCGCTTTCTCACTTCTAACTTCTGTGCATCTACTATCTCTTTTCCTTTACCGCGAGGAACAATCCTTATCTTCGGGGTGTTTTTGTCCTCTGCATTCGGATACACCAAAAGATCCTGCAATTCCTCCTTTGGCAGCAATTCCGCCATGCTACGGGCAAGCATTGACTTCCCGGTGCCCGGCGTGCCTATCAGCATCACGTGTCTTCTCTGATTAGCCGCCTTCTTTATCACCTCCACGCCGCGTTCCTGCCCTATCACCTGGTCTATCAGCAACTTTGGAACTTTCACGTCCTCGGTTGTTTTCATTTCTGCACTTGCTAACAAATCGCTTTCCGTTCCTCCCCCTTCCTCCTCATTCTTATTGCTTGCCTTATTCGATTCTGCCATCATCCACCACTTCCCTCTTTTTTACGCCTTATCATTAAATTCAATGTCCGCATAAGATAAATAGGTTATGTTCTTTAAAACTTTACTTTAATGCTTCACATCCCCATTTCAAACACGTCGTGTATTGCCTGTGCAGCCTTATACGCATCTTCCTTTTTTACCACAAAAGAGATATTAAACTCAGAACTGCCCTGAGAGATCATTATCACGCTTATTCCTCCGTTACCGAGGGCGGAAAAGACTTTCCCTGCAACTCCCGGTGTTCCTGGCATACCAGCTCCAACGACACCCATTGCGCAAACGTCACTATTGGACGTAAAATCCCGGACCACGCTGCCGCCAGCATTTATGCTTCGTATCGCATTAATAGCTCGTTCCAGGTGTGCACCATTTATAACGATGGATATGGTCCTTTCCGAGGAGCCCTGGCTTATCATTATGATGTCCACATTTTCAGTGGCTAAGACAGAGAATATACGTGCTGCGAGGTCAGATATGCTCCTTACGCCAGTTCCCGCGATATTGATGATGGAAGTGTTTTCGATGAGAGTAATGGCTTTAGCAGCCTTTTTTGTATGCTCCGGTTCCTTGCCAATAAGTGTGCCCTTGCCATCCGGCTTGAACAAATTCTTCACGCGAATCGGTGTTTTTTTCCACATCGCAGGCTCTATCGCACGCGGATGGAGGACGGAAGCACCGAAATAGGATAGTTCCATCGCCTCTACGTATGAAATGTAAGGTATCTTTCTTGCATCCTTTACTATCTTGGGGTCCGCACTCATTATCCCTTCGGTCTCTTTCCAGAGCCATACTTCGTCGGCATCTATCGCCGCTCCAATTATGGTAGCAGTATAGTCAGAACCGCCTCTACCCAGCGTTGTTATTATCCCTTTCTTCGTTTCACCGGTATATCCGCTAACGACGGGTATTTTATTATTGTCCAATAAAGGCATAATTCTCGCTCTTATCGTCTCTTCTGCGCCTCTCATTAACTGTGCATTGCCATAGTCCTCGTTCGTTATTATCCCGGCGTCACCACCGGTAAGATGCACAGCGTCCATTCCTATTGATTGTAACGTGCCCGCCAATATAGGTGCTGCCAATCTTTCGCCGAACGAGACGATATAGTCGAGCGACCTCGCGGTCAATTCGCCTAAAAGCGATATTCCAATCAAAGCTTTCTCCATCTCTCCCACTCTTTCTCTTATCTCTTTCTTTACCACGTTCAACACATGCTCATCGCCTATCGCCTCTGACGCCGCTACTTCATGCTTCTTTTTTAATTCCTTCACGAATTCTTTTGCCTTTTCCACGTTTCCTTCTTTTGCTACCCGTGCTGCGCTTTCGTGCAATATGTCAGTGACCTTAAAAATTGCAGAGGTCACCACGACCATTTCGTTTCTCTCCTTCCCCTGCTCTTCTTCTTCTTCTTCTTCTTTGAACTTCTTTATCAAATCTGCCACTACCTTTATCTTCCCACCATCTGCAACTGCAGCTCCTCCGAACTTCATCACCAGTCTCATACTCTTCTCTTTCTCCTCCCCCTCTTCACTTACTTCACCTTCCACTTTTGCACCCCCAGCTTTAACAGTCAATTCCAAAATATTTATATGAATATGTTTCAAAGTAGGTAGAAGAAGAGTATGATTAGTTAGTTAAAAAATGAGGGAGATATAAAAATGGCAGGGCAGTTAGGTGGAATACCAATATTAGTGTTGAAGGAAGGAAGCGAGAGAACAAGAGGAAGAGAGGCGCAGAGCACGAACATAAATGCGGCGAAGGCAGTTGCTTCTGCCGTTCGCACTACTCTGGGACCAAAGGGAATGGATAAGATGCTTGTGGATGCCCTTGGTGACGTAGTGATAACAAATGACGGTGTGACGATTCTCAAGGAGATGGAGATAGAGAGCCCCGCGGCGAAGATGATGGTGGAAGTTGCGAAAACGGTGGACGAAGTTGCGGGTGACGGCACGACAACCGCGGTTGTAATAGGCGGAGAACTGCTAAAGAAGGCTGAGGATCTATTGGAGCAGGAATTGCACCCTTCAGTAATCTCATTGGGATATAGACTTGCGGCAGAAAGGGCGATAAAGGTGCTGGATGAAATTGCTACGGGTATAGATATAGAGGATGACGAGGAGTTGAAGAAAATAGCAAGAACCGCGATAACCGGAAAATTCGCGGAGGATTCTCGTGATTTCCTTGCGGAAATTGCAATAAAAGCGGTTAAGGCAATAACTGAAACGGGTCACGAAGGAAAAAGAGTGGTTGACACGGATAATATAAGCGTGGAGAAGAAAGTGGGCGGAAGAATAGGCGGGACTGAGTTAGTGCAGGGAATGGCGATAGACAAAGAAGTGGTGCATCCGGGGATGCCAAGGAAAGTAGAGGATGCGAAAATAGCATTGATTAACGCAGCGCTGGAAGTGAAGAAGACAGAGACGAGTGCAGAAGTAAAGATAAGGACATCGGACCAGCTAAAGGGGTTCCTCGCGGAAGAGGAGAGGATGATGCGAAGAATAGCGGAGTGCATAAAAGAAAGTGGTGCGAATGTCGTGATATGCCAGAAGGGGATAGATGACCTCGTGCAGCATTACCTTGCGAAGGATGGGGTTGTTGCGGTAAGAAGAGCGAAGAAAAGCGATATGGAGAAATTGGAAAAAGCAACCGGGGGTAAAATAGTGACTAACGTGGAAGAGCTGAGTAAAAGTGATTTGGGGCATGCAGGCTTAGTAGAGGAAAGGAAGATAGCAGGGGGCAAGATGTTGTTTATAGAAGAGTGCGAGAATCCGCATGCGTTATCCATTGTGATAAGAGGCGGGACGGAATACGTAGTAGATGAAGTTGAGCGCGCTTTACATGACATGCTTCGTGTAGTAGGCTGTATAATCGAGGATGGAAAAGCAGTTGCAGGTGGCGGAGCAGTGGAAACGGAATTGGCGCTGAGGGTAAGAGAATACAGTGCGTCGTTAAAAGGAAGAGAGCAGTTAGCGGTGGATAAATTCGCAGAGGCGATGGAAATAATACCCCGGACGTTGGCTGAAAATTCCGGACTCGACCCGATAGACAAGTTGGTGGAGTTGAAAGCTGCGCATGAGCGCGGTGAGAAGAATGCGGGTTTGGACGCTTATACCGGGAAAATCGTTGATATGTGGCAAGGGGGTGTGATAGAGCCGTTGAGGACAAAGCGACAATCGGTGGAATCCGCAGTAGATGCTGCCGTGATGATACTCAGGATAGACGATGTAATCTCGTCAAAGAAGGGGGCACCACCGGCTGGGGGAGCACCGCCAGGTGGGATGGGTGGAATGCCACCGTATTAATTTTTTTTATTTTTTCTTTTTGAAGTCCAAATACTGCTCCTCCCATCATAGCAACTCAACAAACTCTTCAACAGTCAACTTCTATCGCTTTTTCTTCGACCCCTTTCAGCACTCTCTGATTAATAACTTCCATACATCCCCGTATCGCATCTTTGATATTTTCCAATGCCTCTTCCATCGTGTCACCTTGAGAATGGCATCCCGGTAATGCCGGGCAGCTCACATTGTATCCCCCATCCTCTAAATCCTCTTTGATAATAACATTGAATTTCATTTCTATACACCCACTTAATAGATACTATTTTCAATATTTAAAAGTTATTTTATTAGGGCTACTACTGCTTTTGGTATAACTTTGAAACTCTTTGCCATCGGTTCAAAGTATTTTTTGTCTACTTCTTCTACCGCCTTCGCCATGTCTTCCCTTCGCTCAATCCAACGATATAATGGTCTTCTTCTCCCCTTCTTTCTTTATTATCTTCACGCTGAGCACGCCGTTTGTATAAGTTGCCTTTGAGGATTCCGGTTTTACAGGCATGTCAAAGGGTATTTTCTTGAAGAACTTTCTGTCGTTTTCCGTTCTTATTTCCAGCGAGTCTTCGGTAGCGTGCAGTTTTATATCCTTCTTCTCGACACCGGGCAATTCCGCTACGACTTCGTAAGAATCCTTTTGCTCGATTACGTCTATCAACGGCTCACGTTCGCCTCCTGGAACCGGCTCTATTCTTTTGTATGAAGGTTTTATATTCCCGAACTCTTTTATCTCCGGCTCCTTCCCCGGCTCCTTTGTATAGGAGAACCCGTAGATGAAAGGACCATATCGTCTTACTTTTCCCTCCGGCGTCTCTTCCTCCGTTACAAAATCCTTGAACTCCTCCGGCAATTCCCCTTCCAATCGCTTCGTCATCTCTTCAAAGGGGTCTCTTAACCACTCTTCTATATCCTGTGGCTCTTTCCTCAGCCTTCTCGAAATTTCCTCCTCAAATGGCAATGGCACTCTTCTCGCCTCTTCGACCATCTGCTCCATATACTTTTCCATCAAATCAAATATCGAGGGTCGCTTTCTTCTTTCCATATTTTATTGTTTTACTTCTCCGTATAAAAAGTTTACACGTTTGTGGTGTGGAGGGTTGACTCGGATTGAACCCTTTTAGAAGCATTCGATTTCTTTCTTTATTTCACAAATGGAACTGTTATATCAAATATTTTTCCATGTAGGAAAAAAATCAAAAAGCTTTTATAGTCCCTATGATAATACTAATTATTATCAACGTGGAAAGCATAAAAGATTCAATTAATGAAGAGACAAGGAAAATATTTAATATGCTTACGCTATTCAGAGCGTTAATAACCACTAAAGAAGAAATACCAGAAATGATGTACGTTTAAAAGGGTGTTTCTATGAAAAGATTTAGCTTAACAGCTACAGTATGGGAAGAAGAAGGTGTATATGTTTCAAAATGTCCTGAGTTGGGCGTTGCAAGTTGCGGAGACACACCTGAAGAAGCACTTAGTAATTTGAAAGAAGCCGCAGAGCTTTATCTCGATAACGCTAAAGAGTTGGGGCTTATTGTGGATGTAGAAACTGCTCTTACATCTCCCCATAAATTTACTTCTATAATTGAGGTAACCGCAGGAAGAAGCTGCCAGTAGTTTCTTCAGACGCTATAATCAAAGCGTTGAAAAAAGGTGGATTTGAGTATGCGCCGAAGCGTGGTAAGGGTAGTCACATGGCACTTTACAAAATTGATGAAAATGGGCGTAAATTACTTGTTATTGTACCAAAAAGGAGAGAACTTCCCAAAGGAACTCTTTTATCCATTCTTCAGCAAGCTAATTTATCAAAAGATGATTTTATTGAACTATTGAAGAAATAATCAAAATGAAGACAGAAAAAACAACAAAACAACGGGGATGCACCCTATTTTAATCGGGTGTGGAGTGGTTGGGGCTTTTGGCAAACATATTTAAGAGAGAAAAGAAATTATTAAAATGGTGATCAGAAATGTCAGGAGCTAAAAAAGTTCATCCTTATTAACGAAAGAGAACTCAAATAGACGCAGGAGCCTGTGCAATTTTCACCAACGCCTCCTTCTCCAGGAAATGCAAATCCCCCGGCACGACAATCACATGTGGAAGTTCACCGAATTCGTAACTCTTCAACGCACCTAAATAATCCGCTTTCACCACCGGCATATCCGACCCCGCTCTCGCTATCCCCACAATTACTGATTCTTTCAGCACTTTCCCGTTTCTTTTACCCTCAACCGCTTCCAACAGCTTTAACGCATCTTTTATACGCATCGAAATATCGAGATAGAGCAGAGTATGCAGCCCACGCTCTTTGTTTGCCATTACCGTGTCGTATGGCACTTCAGATATGAGCCCTTTGTAAGGCGGAGCGACCGTTGCGGATTTACCGAACTTGTAACTCTGGAGCCCACATAATCCGGCAACTGCCGAAGAAATGGAAGGTGCATGTATTATTCTCGTATCAATAGCCATGTCTATCGCTCTAAGCCGCAAATCAACGTGCGTGGTAGCAATCATCGCATCTCCACCGCTAAGTAAAACCACTTTTTGGTTCTTTGCAAGCTTTAAAATCGTCTCCTCCGCATTTTCCTCTATGTCGCCTCGTTCCAATACAGAAATTCGTTTGCCATACGCCATCTCCATCCTTTCTACCGTTTTTCCGCCTAAGGGGGCGGTGTAAAATTCTGCATACACCACGTCCGCATCTCTTATCGCTTCTAACCCTTTCAGGGTTACGTCCTTCTCATCGTATAATCCGAGACCTACGAAAGTGAGCATAAACAAACTTTTCTTTTACAAAGAAAAA
>JADHYP010000067.1 GCA_016782355.1 Candidatus Syntropharchaeum sp.
AAGAAGCGTGGAAGAGATGTAATTCGTAGCCTTCATGCGATGCAATTGTTGCCGCAACTGTGGAATCTATTCCGCCGGAGCATACACAAACTGCGGGTTTGGTTCTTACCATTTTGTTTAGATTCTATTAGATCGAGCTACTAAAAAGTTGTTACCTTGTACCCAGACACCCCTACATTTCCGGTGGAATTTGCATCCTTCGATGATTCATGTCCATGTTTTTGGCGAGCGGAAGCTAGCCGCAAACAGCGTGTTATTTGAACGCTTAAAGCAAACCTATCAGAACATTCCTATCAAAAGATGTAAAAGAATGACAATGACAGCACCGATGACGCCCCCGATCGCACATATCAGGATGACAACCCATGTGTATGCAATCTTCAATCCAAAGACGAAGTTTGCAGCTAAAAGAACGAGCAAACCAAGAATCGAGTTTATGACGATATGCTTAATCATCTTGAACACGAGGTACACCACGATTACCATTACAATTAACGCAAAAAGTATAAATAGTTCTGCTAACATCAAATCTCCTCCCCTTCCAACCATCTTGCGGTCCCATACTCCGTTTCAGCCTCTTGCTGCTCTATCTTCATAGTTTCATTCATGGTTTTACCACCTCATCTGGAATTGTTACAATCTAATACCAAAGTTTCAGAGTAATAAAAGCTTTCTGATTTTTTTATGCCATTCTCCTTTGTAAATAAGAATATCCTCGTCTGTTTCCATGAATAAATATTATATAAACTCATCGTAAGAAACAATCATAAGTAAAACCATGACAAAAATACAAATCCCTTACGGCTCCAAGTTGATGGACGTGGACATAGAAGGTAAACTATTAGACATTGAGGACGGCAGAAGCAAAACTAACTCCAAAGAGCAAGACGTGATAAAACACGCCCTCGAAAACCCCATCGGCACAAAGAGGCTGAGTGAAATAGTGAATGCGAAAAAGAACGGTAAAATAATAATCGTTGTTGACGACCACACACGAGACGCGCCTACCGAGAAAATGCTCGATGCTATAACAGAAGAAATGGGCGAAGAGCATAAACATATCACATTGCTCGTGGCTTGCGGCACACATTCGCCACCCGCTGAAGAAGAATTAAAGAGGATACTTGGTAAGCATTTTTATCAATTTGACGTATTGATTCACGATTGCGATGCGAAAGATCTGGTGTATCAGGGCACGACAAGCAGAGGGACACCTGTGCTGCTAAATAGAAGCTACGTGGAAGCAGACATAAAGATTCTAACTGGCGACGTAACCCTACATTACTATGCAGGGTTCGGTGGTGGAAGAAAGAGCATCCTTCCGGGTATATCATCACGAGAGGCGATAAAAAATAATCATGCGCTTCTGGTGGATGACCATGCGAGAACTGCAAACGTAGAAAATAACCCCGTGCATCTGGATATGTCAGAAGCGGCATCCTTTGCACGCCCGGATTTCGTAATAAATACAGCCGCCGACGATTCGGGAAATCCGGTGGACGCATACGCAGGTGATATGACCGCCGTGTTTCTTAGGGGTGCTGAGGTTGCAAAGGACTTGTTTTGCCGTGAAACTGACGATTTATTTGACGTTCTGGTGGTAAGCGCCGGTGGATTCCCAAAAGATAGAAACCTGTATCAAGCGACAAAGGCAGTCGAGAATTGCTATCGAGCAGTAGTTCCGGGCGGTAAGTTAATTTTAATCGCAGAATGTCGAGAAGGAATCGGTGACGCGTATTTCGAGGAGTGGATGAACGAATACGCGAGCTATGAAGAAGCCGAAGAGGCAATCAAAACGAATTTTGTGCTCGGCGGGCATAAAGCGTTTTATATGAGGAAAACAATGAAACGAGTCCGGCTGTCCATTGTTTCCGAACTCAACACGCATATTCTAAATAGATGGGGAATAAATGCTTACAATTCTGTTTGGGAAGCAGTTGAAGAAGAAAAAATGAATATAAAAGATAAAGTTAAAATAGGTATAGTTAAAAAAGGTTTGGATACTTTATTAGTTCCAACGATAAAAAATAGATAAAGGAGGAAGTAAGGATAAGCAGCAATGGTAAATCTTTCGAAACAGAAGAGGATAGCGGCACAGGTGTTAAAAGTCGGCGTGGGACGGGTTTGGATAGACCCTGACCCTGAAGTTACAGGGGATATAGCAGAGGCAATAACGAGAGCGGATATTCGAGGGTTGATAGAAAAGGGTATCATAAAAGAGAAGCAGAAACAAGGTGTAAGCAGGGGAAGGGCGAGAGAGCGAGCGATGAAAAAAGCAGTTGGGCGTAGAAAGGGGCATGGTTCCAGAAAAGGTGCAAAAGGTGCGAGAGGGGGCAAGAAAAGACGGTGGATAACTAAGATAAGGGCTTTACGTAGAAGGTTGAAAGAGCTCAGGGATGAAAGTTACGTTGACAGAACTACGTATCGTAAGTTATACAACAAAGCGAAAGGCGGTGAATTCAGAAATATCGCACATTTAAATGATTTTATAAAAGCGAATGGACTACTAAAAGTGGAGGAGGCTAAGTAGAATAGTATGACGAGAAGAACAAGCGCAAGCGGTCCAACTTACAGGGTTCCGTTTAGAAGGAGAAGAGAGGGTAAGACTGACTACCGCCGAAGACTGAAACTGTTGCTCAGCAGAAAGCCAAGGGTAGTAGTGAGAAAAAGCAATAAATACGTCCGGATACAACTGGTTTCGGCTGATACGCTCGGTGATAAAACATTTGTCGCGGCTATATCTTCTGAACTTGGAAGATACGGATATGAAGGAGGAAAAGGTAACATGCCCGCAGCTTATCTTACGGGATTGTTATTTGGCAAGAAGGCGAAAGAAGTGGGATTTGACGACGCTATACTCGACATCGGACTGCATACGCCTGTTCATGGCTCTAATGTGTATGCGGCTTTAAAAGGTGCTCTCGATTCCGGGATGACCATCCCTCATGACCCCGCTGTCTTCCCCTCGGATGAGCGTATTCGTGGAGAACATATCGCAACGTTCTTAAAAGACAGTTCCATCTTAGATAATTTCGACAGCGTGAAGGAGAAGATAAAGGCAGAAGAATGAGTGGAAAAGCAGGTTGGAGAAGAAGGGAAGAGGAATGGACGCCTGTGACAAGGTTGGGCGTACTGGTGCAAAATGGAGAAATAAAAAGCATAGAAGAAGTTCTTCGGTCTAGATATCCATTGAGGGAGCATCAAATTGTGGATGCTCTTCTTCCTGACCTCAGTGAGGAGGTTCTGGATATAAACCTTGTCCAGAGGATGACCGATTCAGGAAGAAGGGTTAAGTTCAGAGTGTGTGTAATTGTAGGGAATCGAGAAGGGTATCTTGGCATAGGATTGGGTAAAGACGTTCTTGTCCGCAATGGCATTACGAAGGCGGTAAGAGCAGCTAAATTGGACCTCACATATATCGAGCGAGGATGCGGCTCCTGGGAATGCGACTGTAACGAGAAACATTCCCTGCCTTTCAAGGTGACGGGGAAATCAGGCGGCGTTGAAATAACTTTGAAACCTGCTCCAAAAGGGCTCGGACTCGCTGCCGGAGATACGCCGAAGAAGGTATTGGAGTTCGCGGGTGTTAACGATGTATGGGCAAAGACAAAGGGTAAAACGAGAACCACGTTTAACTTCGCACTTGCAACTTACGATGCGTTACGGAGAACGGCTTTAGTAAAAACTTTGAAGTGAAATGAAAAAATGTATGCTGTAATAAAGCTAAGAGGAAGTGTGAGTATAAGACCTGAGATAAAGCATACGTTAGAACTTCTTCGATTACATAGAGTGAACCACTGTGTAGTGGTAGAAGAGAATGCTTATTACAAGGGAATGATAAGGAAAGTGAAGGATTACGTTGCCTGGGGTGATATTTCCGAGGACGTGCTTGAGGTATTATTTAAAAAAAGGGGTAGGTTAGAAGGCGGTAAAAGATTAACCGAGGAGTATTTACGCGAGAATACTTCTTTTGACTCGATGAAAGAACTTGCTCACGGTTTGTATGAAGGTAAGACGAAGATGAAGGATTTGACGGGAGTCAAGATAAAACCCCTTTTCAGGCTTCATCCACCAAGAAAAGGGCATAAAGGTATAAAACGGAGCGTTAAGCAAGGTGGCGAACTCGGCTATCACGGCGATAAGATAAATGAGTTGTTGGTTAAGATGCGGTAAGGTGATTTTAAAATCTATATTGCGATTGCAAATCTAAGCGGAGTTATAAGAGCAATCTCATACGCTTATTTTTAGTTAGATTTCAATGAACATTCCTCCCCTCAGAGCCTCCACCATATTCCAGGACACGGTTGAGGAGGGTACGAGACCTCCCTCGGTCGCTTAACCACCCTTTCGTCTTCATCCCGACCCTAATCAGACATGCTAACCCCCTATGGTAATCTCCCGTTTGTGGAGTCCGCGTTTGCATACGGTATGTCCGTCCACATAGAGGCATCGAACTTCCCCAAGTGGCGGGAGGGTCGTCGTTTAGCATATCCCACCTCTGGTTCGCTAAACTACGAGGCACAGTGCCACCTCGGAATGAATTCCGAGGCATCCGTTAGTGTTTTAGGCGCAAGGATAAAAACTATTGTTCGTCTTTATGATACATATCTAAGAAAACTATTTTATTCTCTTTTTCAATATACAAATAAGATAATCTGAATGGAGGGACATAGACTTCTCTTGTACCTTTCCTGGCATATCTCATAGGTTTTCCGATTTCAGGAGAATCAATGATCTTGCTTATCTGCTTTTTAACCTTCGATTTTAGTAGGTTATCTTTGATCTTTTTAATCTTCTTTTCAAATAGATGATCATAGGCAATATCTACCATTTTTCTAGTGCTTTTAAGAAGTTTTTGTCATCCATCTCTTTGAATAGTCCCCTTTCATATCTTTTAAGAGCTTCTTCAGTTCTTTTACCGAAGATTATGTCTTCACGTAGAGCGTCATCTAAGTCGCTGATTTTTTTCAGGATCAATTGCCCCTCATTCTCAATGATAACTAGTTTTTCACCTTCGTGAATGTTGCTCCTCATTCCAGCAGGAATTACAACTTGCCCTTTTGAGCTCATTTTCGTTATAGCAATCTCCACGATGCATCACCAAAATAATATTCGTCTTACATCATATATAAATAAATCATTCGCTTTTTCCAATTTTGGTAAACCGTAAAAAATAAAGAAAGAGCAGAGCTTTTAACTTATTGAAAACTCTACCCCTTTCTATTGTTTTCTTTATTCCTTCTTCACTTCTTGGGCGGAAAAAGGGTCAGGATGCTATTCGTGGAGGAGCTAATGAAGATCCTTGACAAGTTGATTATGTGCTACGATCATTCTTATCTATCCGAACTAAGGCTGAAGTATGAAAATAATAAAGTGAAATGGTGTGTGGAAAATGGGATGGGTAAGGAGGAGATAAGGATTGTTACCGGAATGAAAGCTCATTTAATAGATGAATACTTCAGTAGGTATCACTTCTATTCAAAGTAGCCATCAAAAAAGAATTTGAATGCATGATTAAAGTTAATAGACGATTATCATAGCTAATCGCATTCTTGGATAACAGCGCAAAATCATGAAATTTCAAACAAAACCCGGATTTTTCCACCTTTTGTAACAACAACATCACATTAAAGAAGACAGGTTCCACTCACCCAACGCGCAAGGCGTTCTGTCCCTATTTGCCCGAATTATCTATCGATATCCGCTATGCTATGCGAACGCCGGTATTTTCCAGGCTTTACAGAATGGCTTAAGCAAATTCCGGAAAAAAATCCTGAACTGCTTGATGCCATCACGCCTTAGTTTCGTAGAAATAGACCTGAGACCACTCAGAAAAAGACCTACCGTGCGCTCTTTCCCTTTTGGTGGCACGCGGACATCACCTGATTCTTCTTTGTTCTCGCCTTCGAATACACACAAGACATACGCGAAAGCAATCGGGATCAGGAGCGTTTCTATCCGCTTCGTATCGGTTACGCGGGTCTTTTCGAGCTCAAAAGCGTTGCTTTTCCAGTCCTTATGCATTGCCTCGATGCCAAAGCGTCCCCCGTAGATTAGCTCCGCTCTGTGCGGTTTCGCTACTGTCGTCGCCACGACCATCGCTTCTTCGTATTCCTTGCCCCTGTTCAGCACGACGTTCATCTTAAACGTGCTGTCTTGTGTCACTATCTGGTCGTAAAACACACGACGCGAGCCCTTAACCATTCGCTGCAACACCGTGGCTATTTTTATTTCCGACATTCCGTCACCTTTCAAGTACATGCTTGCTTTCATCCGCAGTGTCGCATCCACGCCATAGGTCTTTTTGAGCCATTCCGCCAGTTTCGGGCTGGCAAACTCGCGGTCCGCAACAACGTGAATTGGTATGCCCGAAAGCCCCTCCGTCTGCTGTAATCCCTCGATAACCGGCGTTAAGACCTGTTTCCAGTGCTTAAATGAGCTGTTACCCTTTCGATCAAGAACGATCCAGAATACGGGGATCGCACGCCCCTTATAGCAGATAGCCACGGACAGGATATTGACGTGTTTGCGACGCTTGTCCCAGTCGGTGCGATCCATGGCCAGCACGATTTCGCGGGCATTCGACAGGAGTGGACGTATCAGACGGATCAGCGGTACGACAGTTATGGCTGGCGACAACTTTTCGTTGGACAGGAACCGGCGGATACGCTGTATACGCGCTATAACCGTTATGCCAGTAATAGCTAGGCATTCAGCCAGTACCGAGGGGTGTGCTTTGTTATTCTCCAGCAGAGCTACGATTAACAGCGAAAGCATTGTTTTCAGCGGCTTTGGCGGATTCAACCCTGTATCATTGAATAGCTCTAATAAGGTCTCCTGGCAATAGGTATGTGTTTGCATTTTTCACCTCCACTAAAAAACTTTTTATAGTGAGGCTAAAAATGATACCTACTGAAGTGTGGGTATATTATTGTACCAGAGAAGACAATCCTCTGGAGGCACTTCCATGCGTGTAGTTCTGATTTCTGGACTGGGTCCTACTTTCAAGAACTTTGACTATCCCGGCTTTAAGGATACCTTATTTGATCCCGTTGCATCAAAACATTTAAAAAACACTTACTTCCGCCTAGAAGAAGGCACATTTGATTTAAATAGCCTGCGATATAAATACGATGGAAAAACACATAAACTTCTTCGGCCAAGAACGGGTAAAATACCTCATTTAACTACAGTCACCTTACAATCAATCCTTAACAACAATAACATTGAATATGACTTCATAGATTTGCAAGATATTTGGACAGAAAATCCTTATCCAATCTACGAGGATCAGACGCTAGTCTTATTATCTACAACCTTTATCTGCAATCAGTCTAATCTCTTGAAGGTAGTTCGCTGGATTCGAGAACACTTTCTTCATGCAATCCTAGTTCTCGGTGGCCAACTCAGTAATCTGAAAGCTGAACGAATATTTCAATTATATCCCGAAGTAGATTATATAATTTTAGGGGATGG
>JADHYP010000068.1 GCA_016782355.1 Candidatus Syntropharchaeum sp.
GGCAATCGTACCCATTGAAATAATATGTGTTGGCCACAATGATATCGCTCCAATAGAGAATGCGATCTCTCTTTTGAATAAACAGCAGGACGTATTTGATTATCACCTGTTGCGAAATGACGAATGTGAATCATATTTAGGAGAGAGTGAAAGTCGGCATACAACAGCAGAGATATACAGATTGTTTGATGATATTCTTCTAAAAATAAAGGGTTATCATCCACATGTCATTGGGGTGACAAAGCGTCGTCTAGATGGCAAAAAGTTAGGTGATCTATTTGGTTCTATGCAAGAGTCCGATAATAATCGCCTTACCGGAAAAGCTATTACCTCACTTCATGGAATAAAACAAATTTTACATTCAATTCCATTTGATATTTACCTTACCTTTGAGTTCCTTAGTTTTGCAATTCGGTTTGTTGGGGGACGAGGTTTAATTCATGATGATCGACGAACATGTATTTTCGATAAGAAAATTTACAAACCGGATATTATTGAAGTCATGAAAAACGGTAAGTTTTGTGAGTCGTGTCAAAAGCGAGTTTCTATACTGTTAGACAATGACCAAATGATTGCAATTAACCGGATCATTAATATTATCTCCACCATTTGTGACTCAGAAGATCAAGAAATGGCTTTTGAGAATCAAATGAGAATTATAAAAGGCAATCTACCAAGAATATTTCTTTCCCTTTCGCTTCTCTTTTTAGTGAGGAAAAAGATGAGGCATTCGCTTCATCATCTTGAAATTGCTTTCTCCTGAATTGTATCTCCCCCTTACTTTCCTTTCATATGCTTCTGACTTGATATTCTGTGATCACATGGTCCTAAATAATAAAAATCGGGGAAAAAATAGAAAAGCTTAAATATACAGAAGCTGTCGAAAAATATGGGGAAGATTTTTTCATAGGTGGGGCTTATGGTGGTTAAAAGCTAAAATTCGGATATCCCAGAAAGAATTTGGGATAGAAAACATTTAGCAGGAAGAAGCTATTACCACCAAAAAATCCCCCTCCTCCAGCGTAATATCCGCCGCGAACTCGAAAACAAACCTTCCCCTTTTGTACAACGCTATCACCTTTTCATTCTCACCCAGCGACACATCCGCCAACCTCGTTTTCTCGCCCACTTTTACTTGTTTCAGGTCAAATCCTTCAACCGAGGTCGTAGCATCCATAATGAAATTCACGACTACTGGCTCAGTAACCGCATGAGCAAGTAATCGGCCGCTTATCTCCGCATAAGATATTATATGGTCTATTCCAGCTCCACGCATCATCTCCACGTGCTCCCGCGCCTCGCACGTCGCAACGATTTTTATACCAGGATTCAGTTTCCGGGTTGCGAGAGCAATCATTATCGTCTCAGAATCGTTCTCCAGAGGTATCATCATCGTCTTTGCATCTTCGATATTGCATCTGTTCAGCGTCTCGCTCTTTGTCGGGTCTCCGCTAATATGCGGTATCTCCCGCGCATTCAGCTCTGCTTGATTCAATTCGCTCCCCACCACCAAAAACTCCTCATTTTCATTCCGTAGCTCTTTTATCGCCTCTTCTGCTTTGGTATTCCAGCCCACAATAATGGTATGCTTCTTCATCTTCACCGCCCCAGACCCAAATAATTTTTTTAATTCACTCTTAGTAGAAAAGGATACGAGTTGTTCAATTACATACGCAATGGTTCCTATTCCCCCTAATGCAACCAGCACAAATGTAATCCGTCCACCGATTGTTTCTGGAGTGAAATCGCCATAGCCCACTGTTGTAATCGTCACGATTACCCAGTAGATAGCATCCCATATCCCTTTCTTTTCAAAATATGAAAATGCGATGGAGCCGAATAAGAGCACGAAAAGGAGTAGGGATAGAATCCTGAATTTATCTACGTGTCGCCTTAAAGCTCTTATCCTGTTTATCAGCCGTAGTAGTAGCATCTTAATACTCCTTAATTATTACCGGTTTATCAATCGTATTTATAAAATGCGTATTCTCCATATCTTTTAGAAGCCACGGAGGAAGTGCGAAGAGCGAAAAATGTGTTTCTTCGCTGTACGTGTTTGTTTCGATAGCCGCTATGACATCCTTAATCTCATCGTCACTTATTTGCAGTGGGTCATAACGTTTGGATGCGATTGCGAACCCCCATTGCCCGAAACTTGGTATATATTGTGTATACATGCGAACAATCGGAAATCGTGACTGTCCCAGAGTATTTTCAATTATCACGTATCCATCAGCTCCCAATGCCCAATCTGCCTGCGTAGCCTGCGTAGCCATTATCCCCTCTTCATCCAGCAAAGAATAAACTTCATTATAGAACTCCAGCGAATAAAAAGTTGCGAGAATATCGTTGTTGGGGTCTGGCAGGTCTAAAATAACGAGGTCGAACTTTTTACTGTCCATAAGCGCTTCTTCTATATATTTCCTTCCGTCCATCGCCACGTACTCATATCTATGGTCTTTCCATGAATCATTATGTATGCCGCCCAAATATTTCTTCGATATTTCTATTACTTCGGGGTCTAAGTCCACGAGTGTTATGTTTCCTATTTTGTCATCAGAGAACCTCGTTAATACTTCTAAGACGCCGAGGTCGCCACCACCAATGATGAGGACATCAAGATTATGTTTATGATTATGTGCGTTATTCAGTAAAGTAACTGCGGCGGGTAATACCAGCGCCTCCGAATATGGCTCATCATCACTCTCGGATATTTGCACGCTACCATCGAGGAACAAAACACGTCCGAGAATATCATGGTCTATTACTGTTATCGTCTGGTATCTGCTCTGTGTTCGCTCAAGGATAACCTGTCCACGATACAAATCCCCAACCGTGGTATATTCCAACTGCTCTGCCTTGTGGTAGCCCATAGCAAAGAGCGAGAGAAAAAGAGCCATTATTATAACTATAATAACCGAAAAAATCTTTCGATTTTGTTTACCGCCGAGATCACGGAGAGCGCTGAGATGACATTGAAGGTATGAGGTATGAGTTGTCAGGTGTGAGTAGCCCTGAAACCTAAAACCTAAAACCTCACACCTATTCTGACTCTCTGTGCTCTCTGCGGGCTCTGCGGTGTACAAGTTCCGAAAGAATATCATGAACAGTGCCACACTCACTGCCCCTGTTGTATTCAGGATTCCTCCGGTGTGGACTGTCGTTATTGAGCCGAGTAGAGGAATCATTATGAACCCGGCAGAAATCGCCCCGAAGATTCCTCCTATGGTATCCAGAAAATATGAATATCCGGATACTTCGCCGATTTTTCCCGTTTTGTATTTTGATAATATGTTTATGGCTACCGGAAGTTCGCCACCCATCAATACGGCGGGAACGAGCAAAATGCACGACCCGTAGAATAGCAGAACATGCCATGAAGTGGGGTTGAGATTGATAAATTCGAATGCATAAATTATTCCGTCAGTTAGCATCCAAGTATCGTAGAGCGCAAGTCTCCTCGTGACTGGCACGATAAGAAGAGAAATAAGGGCAATAAGCATTTCTAAGATGAAGAGTAGAAGAAATGGATTCCTGGTTCTATCAGAGAGTTTGCCGATGACAAGGCTTCCAACTGCGAGACCGCCCATTATCGAAGCTAAAACTATCGAGCCGGAATAAAAAGAAGACCCAAGAAGTAGTGTAAATTCTCTTAAAAGGACGACTTCGTAGATCATCGCTGCTGCTCCGGTAGAAAGCAGAGTTATTGTAATGACAATGAATACGGCTGTGTGATAAGCCCTTACAGGGCTTGCGGGGTCGTGGGGCAGAGCCCCACATCTATTTACGCTCATAGTGGTATGTGCATGATGCATATTATTGTTTTATTGAATGTTATATTTTAAAATATGGATGAAAATTTCCAGGAGGAAGTATTGAACCGGGTGAAGCAAATACCGAGGGGTAAAGTGACGACTTATGGCGAGATAGCGAGAGAAATAACGGGTTCAGTTCGTGCAGCTCGTGCTGTTGCTCAGGCAGTTGCGAAAAACCCGTATCCCATAGTTATACCCTGCCATCGTGTCGTTAGAAGTAACGGTGACGTTGGAGGTTATAGTTTGGGTGTGGATAAGAAAATAGGACTTTTGAAGGAAGAAGGTGTAGAGATAAAAGGAACAAAAGTGGTGAATTTCGAGGAAATACTTTTTAAGAAATCCCAATTTCAAATACTACAAAATCCAAAATAAATCCCAATTACCAAATCCAAACCATAGACAAATAGCCAATAAACAATCCCTATTCGCTAAAATACAAAAATGACAATAAGGGAAAAGGAAGGGGAAAAAGAACCTTTGCGATTCGTAACCGACAGAATGTTAGGAAAATTAAGCACGTGGCTTCGTATCCTCGGGCACGATACCGTTTACGCAGCAGAAGTAAAAGGTAAATCAATCGAAGGAGAAGAAGACGAGGATAAAGCTCTTGTCGCTTTTGCAGAACACGAAGCGCGAATATTGCTCACTCGAGACAAAAATCTTGCATCGTCAGCAAGGAAAAAGGGTGTGCAGTGCGTTCAAATAAAAACCGATGATGCAATGGAACAATTGAAGGAGTTGCTCCGGCATAACGTAAACATAAACCTCGAACCCGTTCCGGTCAGGTGTAGCGAGTGCAATGCGAGGATAAGAAAAGTAGCGGAAGGAGAAGAGGCGATACTGAGGGAGAAAAGCTATGTGCCAGCGAACATGGTCGGGAAGTGCGATTTCTGGGTTTGTGAGCGTTGCGGCCGGATATACTGGGAAGGAGGTCACTGGAGGAATATGCGTGAGAGGTTGAGGCAGTTGAAATGACGAAGGCGGGAATTGAGAGGAGGCTTCTAGATTGCGTGGCATCGCATTTGGTATGTGCGAGCTTATTCATCCCCTCTCAATTCGATAACCCTTAATCCTTCGACTTTAACGAAATCCTTCGTGTTATCGGTTACCAATCCATCTGCATCCAAATCCAACACATGTTGAGCAATCAAAGCATCATTTATCCGGATATTCTTCGAAAGACTGAGCTCAATCGCTTTTAGCACCGTATCTTCTTCCAACTGCACATACTCAACATGTCCTGAAAAAATAATCTTCAATGTTCTTTCATACGCTTCTTCTGCGTTTAATAGTCTATAAAGTTTGTAATGCACTTCAGAAACGATTATCGCGTTGAGTAAAATCTTACATGATTTATCCATCAGATTCTTCAATTTCTTCTTTGCAATATTATGCTCTGGATATTCCTCGATATTAGCAAATATAAATACATTGGAATCCACAAAAACTCTCATTTCGTCCACAACTCTTCCTCGAGCTTTTTAAAATCCAGGCTCATCTTTTCTCGATCTATATGTGCTGGTTTTTCGATAACATCCATAAGTGAATCTTTCTGTTTTATCTTCTCCAGAATTATTTTTTCTTTCGTTTCAGCTCGTAACAAAAAACGATCTGTAGGTTTTATGTTAAAGCTGTCGCTAACTCGCCTTAATGGAATTTTGTATTCCTTATCTACTTCTACGATTGGCATATTTCTCCCTCCTAAATTTCACCTATTTGTTTTTATTTCTATATGATCTTCTTCTATTAAAAACCACGAGATTTTACAAGAAAATGGAGCCGGGATTCATGATGCAGGATACAAGTTTAGGGATGTATTTTGTATCTTCAATTGTTTTCTCGTGAAATATGGGGCTCTGCTCCATGACCACGCAAGCCCTGTAAGGGCTTATGTGTAATCTTGCGGTTATTAAAGGAGTTAAATAAGTACAAATAATGAAAACTACTGAACTATACCACATACAGGAAGGAATCGCATCAAAAGCTATAATAGAAGACAAACTAAGTCTGAAAGAACTAAAATTAGTGGCAGGTGCAGACCAGGCTTTCTTCTATGAGTCAAAAGACGAAGCTGAAGATAAAGAGAAAATAATATCCGCGGTTGTAGTGCTTGAATATCCTTCCATGCGATTTATTGATTATTCTTATTCCGTGATGCCAGTGGATTTTCCTTACGTCCCCGGGCTCCTTTCGTTCAGAGAAGCGCCAGCCATAATAAACGCTTTTCGCAGTCTAAAAAAGAAGCCCGAGCTGTTAGTAATAGATGGATGTGGAATAAACCACCCGAGGTTCGCAGGTTTAGCCACGCATGTGGGTGTTGTTTTGAACGTGGCAACGATAGGCGTGGCAAAGAACCTCCTGTGCGGCAATGGCGAACTGCCAGGTGTAGAAGGCGAAGCGCGTGTGATAAAATACAAAGGTAAAGATATTGGCTATTATCTCAAGAGTAAAAAGGGTTCTAAACCCATAATCGTAGCACCGGGGCATAAAGTATCGCTGGAAACTTCGCTGAAGCTAATAAAAAATTGCATCCACAAGCATAAACTACCTGAACCTACACGAATTGCTCATTTATGTGCGAATAAGATAAAGAAGGAATGCCTTTTTCCGTCATCTCAGCGCTCTCTGTGCTCTCGGCGGTAAATAAATACCAGCAGTTATTCGCACTTTATATCTGCATCATTAGCGCAATCACCGAACCAACCATTATCAACGCCATTAATATGCCTATTATCGCTCTCTGCCATCGCCCATTACTTTTCTTCTTCTTTACTCTTTTCTTTTTTACCATCTTTTAGCATATGTTTCTTTTTACAAAAATAAAAAAGGATACTAACTTCATAATTTAATAATGAAATACTAAATATCATGATACTAAAATTTTTGGATAGAGAAGAAGAGATAAGGGAAGTAGAGGAGAAATACGAAAGCAATAAATCCGAGTTTGTGGTGATTTACGGAAGGAGGCGGATTGGAAAGACCGAGCTTATAAAAATCCTCTATATGGAAGAGCGACTTTAAGAATGAAAGTTTTGCCAATGACTTTCTTAGATGCCTGTAAATTCTTCAAAAAGTTCGACATTGAGGATTTGGTAGAGGTGTATGCAAGTCTTGGCGGAATTCCAGCCTATTTGAATGAATTTAACGATTCTTTAACGTTTGAAGAGAACGTAAACAGAACGTTTTTCAACAAAGACCACGTGCTCTTTGACGATGCAGAGAGATTGCTTAAGGACGAGTTGAGAGAACCTTACGTATATTTATCTATATTGGAGCAGATAAGCGAAGGAGCAACGACTCTTTCTGAAATTTCATCGAAATCCAAAGTTGACGTAACGAATTTACCGAAGTATCTACGAGTATTAGAGAATATGGATTTAATAAAGAAGATTTATCCAGTAATAAGAGAGAGAAAGAGTAAGAGAGGGATTTACAAGATTCCGGATAATTATTTTCACTTCTGTAGGGATTTCTGAAATAGTACCTTCTTTGCAATATTTGATTAGGTTGTTGCT
>JADHYP010000069.1 GCA_016782355.1 Candidatus Syntropharchaeum sp.
CGTTTTCATAGATGATATAAATACAGGTAAGCTAAGCGAAAACGAGCTTGCGGAAATAAGAAGGGAGAAAATAGGATTCATATTCCAGCAGTTTAACCTCATCCATACGTTAAATGCGGTAGAAAACATCGCGCTTCCCATGTTCTTTGCGGGTATGGGGCGAGAGGCGAGGCTGAATAAAGCGGAGGAACTGCTTGTAAAGGTTGGGCTTGGAGACCGCATATACCATAAACCCTCGGAAATGAGCGGTGGGGAGCAGCAGCGGGTAGCGATTGCACGCGCGCTTTCAAACGACCCGGAAATAATCATCGGCGATGAGCCAACGGGAAACGTGGATACCGAGTCGGGAAATGCAATAATGGGCATCTTAGAGGGGTTGAATCGCGAGGGAAAGACGATAATCGTGGTGACGCACGATGCGGAGATTGCCGCCCGTGCAGGAAGAACAAAGAGGATGCGAGACGGAAAGGTGCTTGATTGAGCAATGAGAGATGAGTTTCTTATGGCGTACCGGAGCATAAGGGAGAGAAGAACGCGTTCGATACTCACCGTGCTGGGTATTGCCGTGGGTATAGCGGCGATTGTTTCTTTGATGAGCGTTGGCTATGGTATGGAACATGCGATAACGGGGGAACTAACGGAGATGGCAGACATGATTTCGGTGATGCCGGGGGAAATTAGGGGTGGAAGCTATGTGGAAAGGGGGAGTTTCACAGATAGAGACGTAAGCGACTTACAGCGGATAGGCGGTATAAAGGACATCTCGACAATGACGTACGACGCCGCGGAAGTTGAGTATCGGAACAAAAGAGCGCCCATTTTTGTATTTGGTGGTGATACCAAAGAGCTGGAGGGCTTCTATGTGGAGCCTGTCGGGCTCAAAGAAGGGCGATGGCTCCGGGAGAATGATTATAAAGGGTGCGTCATCGGAGACCGTGTAGCCAATGACTTCTTCGATGAAGTTATACACGTGAACGATAAGCTGGTAATAAATGACGATAAATTCATTGTGGTTGGCGTTTTTGAAAAAGGGGATATGCTGTATGCTAATGACGTAGACCCGCATATTTTTCTCACGTTGCGTGCTGCAAAGGAGGTTCTGCAAACCGATGCGATAAAATACATCATAGTGCGGGTCTATGAGATAGACGAAGCGGAAGGGATAGCAGAAGAGATAGTAGAACGGATAAATGATAACCATGGGCTCGATGATTTCGCCATGGCAATGACGATGGGTAGCATGATAGAACTGATGGGAGATGTTTTCAAGATTATACGGGGCGTTCTGGTAGGAATAGCGGCAATCGCACTCGTTGTTGCATCCATTGGCATAATGAATACGATGCTGATGTCCGTGATGGAGAGGACACATGAGATAGGCGTGATGAAAGCGATAGGAGCGAAGAGCAGTGACGTTCTTTCCCTTTTCATGCTTGAATCGAGCATGGTGAGTCTGGTGGGCGGTGTGATTGGCTGTGTACTTGGTTGGGGTGTGGCTGTATTCCTGAGCTTCTTAGGCAGCATGGCATCAGGATTAGAAATCGAAGCGATTGTGAAGCCCGGAGTTCTACTCGGTGGAATGGCGGTTGCCTTGATTGTAGGAGTTCTATCAGGGTTCTATCCCGCGAGGAAGGCGTCAAAGATGAGTCCCGTTGAAGCAGTGAGGTATGGATAAACCTTTTCTTAAAAAGAAAAGCTTTACCAAAAGAAAGCAAACCGTAAAAAGAACGAGGGACACTAAAAATGAAGGATACATTTCTTCTGGTCTATCGGAATATAAGAGAGCGAAAAACTCGTTCGGCACTGACGATGCTGGGGATCGTCGTGGGTATAGCTGCGGTAATCGCAATAATGTCCATTAGCTACGGCATGCAGGAATCAATAACGGAACAGCTAAGCGAGATGGCGGATATTATTATGGTAACGCCAGGGAGTGTGGAATTAGGCAGTTTTGGCGAATTTGGCAGCTTTAATGAACGCGATTTGAGGGATGTAGAACGGATAAGTGGCGTGAAAGAAGCTGCGGCAATGATGGGCGAAATGCAAGAAGTGGAATACCGTGGCGAGAAGGTTATGGTGGAAATCGTTGGTATTGAGCCAAGAGATATGGATGCGATATTTGGAGAGACAGTGGAATTAGAAGAAGGGAGAGAATTAAGAGAGAACGACCACAAAACATGCACAATCGGGTATAGCATTGCCAAAGATTATTTTGATGATGAAATAGGAGTTAACGACAGGATAACGATAAATGGCAGTAAATTCAGGGTTGTTGGAGCGTTGGAAAAGCAAGGTGGATTCAGGTCAGGTGTTGATTCGCAGATATACGTAACGAAAAGGGATGCGGTTAATATTTTCGATGCCGATGATATTTCAACCATCTTCGTGCGTGTGAGGAACATAGGTGAAGCGGAGGAGATAGCAGATGAAATAGAGGAGCGAATAGACGAGAATCACAAATTGGATGATTTTACGTCGGCAATGGCAATGGGAGGTGCGATAGAGCGGTTAGAATCCATTTTCGGGATACTGCAAGTTTTTTTACTTGCCATCGCTTCTATTTCGCTTATCGTTGCTGCTATGGGCATAATGAATACGATATTGATGTCCGTGATGGAGCGGACGCATGAGATAGGCGTGATGAAAGCAATAGGAGCGAAGAACAGGAACATTCTTTCTCTTTTTCTGCTCGAAGCAGGTGTAGTGAGCACAATAGGTGGCGTTTTTGGCTGTATAGCAGGTGTCGTTGCTGCTAAAGCCATATGTTTCTTTTTATATACCGCATACGAAGTAGAAATCGCAGCGATTTTTAAACCAGAAGTTCTGCTCGGTGGAGTTGCGATTGCGATGCTCGTGGGCATTCTGTCAGGGTTGTATCCAGCGAGGAAGGCGTCAAAGATGAGCCCCGTGGAAGCGGTGAGGTATGAATAGAGGTTTTGTGGTTGTTTACCGTTGAGCCCGCAGAGAACACAGAGAGTCAATTAGGGGTTAGGTTTTCTCACACACACCTTTGAATTTAATGCCTATCACAGGTTATCGCTATACATGACTTCTATCACCATTAACTCTCTCGCAACTTCCGTGTTCTCAAACACACTCCGTGCTTCTTCCTCCAGCTTGCTTGCACCGCCCAAATCCGAATATCTTGCGCTGATATGCGTTAAGATGAGTTTTTTCACGGTTGCTTTTTTCGCCACTTCCGCAGCTTCTAACGCAGTTGAGTGCTTGTAATCAATCGCATATTCCTTCGTTTCCTCTGACAATGTGCCATCGTGTATTAATAAGTCGGCGCCCTTACTCGCTTCTATTACGCTTTCACAGGGTCTTGTATCACCGGTATATACAATTTTCCTACCGGGTCTCGGCGGTCCCAGGATTTGTTCAGGTCTTATTTCTTTCCCGTTTACCGAAATGGAATGCCCCGATTGAAGTTTAGAAAATAAAGGACCGGGTTTGATGCCGAGCTCTATTGCCCTTTCTCTGTTAAATCGCCCTGGTCGCATATCTTCTTCTAACACATAGCCTATGCTTACTACGTTGTGCACCGTTTTTATCGCTCTTATCTCATAACCCGCTCTTCTTACGACGTCGCCGGGTCTTAATTCTATCGCTTTTACCTCGAAACTCCTTCCGGCGTAACCCAGAGACAGAAGATGGTACAGGAATTTATCCACGTGTCTCGGACCGTAGAGCTCCAGCGGCTTTTCTCGACCCTGCAACGCCATCGTCTGTAACAGACCCGGAATACCGAGCACGTGGTCGGCATGGAAATGCGAGATGAAAATAGAATTTATCGTCATTCCCGTCTTTGCTCGCATCATCTGCCGCTGCGTTCCCTCGCCACAATCGAACAGCATCAATTCTCCTTCCCTATTTACAGCTATTGCAGATGGATTCCTGTTCGGCGTTGGTGTCGAGCCACCCGTTCCTAAAAACGTTATTCTCATCATAAACCTTTTCTTAGAAAGAAAAGCTTTACCAAAAGAAATAACTTTGAATTAATCATGGCAATAAAAGTAGCGGTCGCCGGAGCAAGGGGTAGAATGGGCGGTCAGGTGGTGAGTAGCGTCATAGAAAACGAGAATATGGAATTGGTAGCGGGTTTTGACCCAACGGGTGTGGGAGAAGAGATAGCACGGGGAATAAAAATATCGAGTCCTGATGAGATGGAGAGGGTGTTAAAGGCGGTTAAGCCGGACGTATTCGTGGATTTCACGAGTGCCGCAGCGGCAGTTGAGAACGTTAAGGTCGCATCTCGTAATAACGTAAAACTCGTGGTTGGCACAACGGGATTCTCGGAAGCGCAGTTCAAGGAGATGGAAAACGCTATAAAAGATAACGTCCCTGCCATTATATCCCCTAACTTCTCTATCGGTGTGAACGTCTTCTGGAAATTAATTGCAGAGGCGGCGAGACGTCTTCAAGCATATCAGTTTCACGTGGAGATTATGGAGATGCATCACTCGCATAAAAAGGATGCTCCAAGCGGGACGGCAGTTAAAGCCGCTGACATTCTCTCTAATTACATAAGCGGAAAAACGGCATTCGTTTATGGCAGGCAGGGCATAACAGGTGAAAGGACGGATGAGGAGATAGGAATACATGCAGTGCGGGCTGGCGACATCGTTGGCGAGCACACCGTATTATATGCGGGCAAAGGAGAACGACTGGAGATAACGCATCGTGCACATAGCCGAGAAGCTTTCGCTCAGGGTGCAATAAAAGCCATTGAATGGATTAGCGAGAAAGAAAAAAGCGGGGTATATTCAATGGACGAGATGATGCGGGAACTGGAACGGGGATGATGGCTGAAGAAGAGACAGTAAGAGAAAGGCAGTCCCGGGTTGTCAGGTCTGGTGGTAAATGGGAGGAATACGTGAAGCTTTGTCTAAACGAGAAACTCAAAGGCACAGATATTGAAGTCATCTATGGAAAGGCTGAAAATGCAATTAAAGAGAGAAGCCAAACTTTATGGGAATTTCTCTCTCTGCCACTAAAGGCGTCAATGATACGGGATTCTGTCTGGGGAGACATAGAGTTAGTGGCTGTTAAGAATGAAATCCCAATAGTAGTAATAAGTTGCAAGACCAGTTTACATGGACGATTTACAGAGACGCTATTTTGGAGTCTACTTTACAGAATGTTATCACGGATAAAGGTAGTGCTTGCTACACCGGATGGGGGACGTGGAGGAGAAGAATGGAAATCAGAATGGGGGACACCCGATGAGCCGACAAAGGATCGCTTACTTGCAGAATCTTATTTACATGGTGTTTACGTTGAGAATGTAGAGGTATGGTGTAAGAACATAAAACCGGGGCAGGGGACTGGTTTAGGAGGAATTGTTAGACCTCTAAGTGGTCTTCCCAAAGAGATTATCAAATGGGCAGAAGAGACTTCCGAGATTTATTCACATCGAAAGAAGAAAGTTTGACTGCTTCTGTTAGCCTTTTCTGGAATATACCATGATCTTTTAACCTTTTTATTGCGATGTCGCAGTAATTTTTGTTAATCTCTACACCAATCCCCCTTCTGTTAGTCTCAAAGCAAGCGATTAAGGTCGAGCCGCTACCGAGAAAAGGGTCAAGAACGAGATCATTGAGATAGCTGAAAAGTTTTATGCACCTGCGCGGTAGCTCGGCGGGAAAAGGAGATGGATGCCCTATTTTTTTCCCACTCTCTCCATTAAAAGACCATACACCATTTGTCCATTCAATAAATTCTTCTCGGGTTATATCTGATTCGCCCCGGTATTCTTTTTTCCACCTCTTTTTATACATCACTACAATAACCTCAACCGGGGCTATGACAAAAGGTGCGGAGGCGCTCATCCAGGAACCCCATGCGGTTCGTCTGGATATGTTTTGCTCGTTCCATATAATAGTTGTGTGATATTTCCATCCGACTTCCTTGGCCGCGGCTGTGATATCTGCATAGACACTCTGTTGTCCACCTTTATTTTTGTCCAAAGGGATATTCAAGCACAGCCTGCCGTCTGGTTTTGCAAGAGCATAGCACATACTTAGCCACTTTCTTGCGAATTCCAGATATTCGCCATAAGGGATGCTGTCATCGTAATTCTCGTATTGGACATCAACATCGTAAGGTGGGGAAGTTACAATCAAGTCTATGCTTCCTGTTTCGATGTCCGATTTCAAAATATCCTGATTAAATATACAAATAGACCCATGTTTAAAGTAAGGTTCCATTTTTATTCCCCCCTTCCTCTTATTTTGCATTTAAGATACTAATTTAAAAGCTTTATATTTTTATAAAACATAAATATGAGTGAACCAAAGAAAAAGGTGAAAGATTTAAGGGCAGGTAACGCCGTTGATACGACTTTTTTAGTGATGGAGAAGGAGCTAAAGGCGTTTATCACGAAAGAAGGTTACTACCTGCAGGTGAAATTAGGTGACAGAACCGGCAACCTGTGGGGCAGGTGCTGGGAGAAAGCCGATGAAGTGGCATCTCGGTTCGAACCCGGCGACGTCGTTCGTATAAAGGGCGTGGTGGAATCCTTTAGAGGTCGTTTACAGTTGATCTTCGAGCCCGACGCGATTGAGAGAAGCACGGAAACATACGACATCGCCGAATACCTGCCAGGGACATCGAAAAATACCGGCTTTTTATTCGATGAAATAGTAAAAACCGCAGAGGGTATGGAGAATGAATTTTTAAAGCGAGTGGTCTTTTCTTTTCTCAACGACGCCGATTTTATAAATACCTTTAAAAAGGCGCCATGTGCTAAAATTCACCACCATAATTACATCGGCGGGTTGATAGAGCACACGCAATCGGTTATGACGCTATGCGAAACCATCACTGAGTTATATCCCGAACTTGACAGGGATTTGTTGCTTGCCGGTGCCATCCTGCACGACATAGGGAAAACCGCAGCTTACGAATACGCATTTCGGATAGACGTAACGGAAGAAGGAGGGCTCATAGACCACATCGTGTTGGGCTATGGAATGGTGAAGGATAAAATAAGCGGGATAAAAAACTTCCCGGAAGAACTCGCTCTTCGATTGCTGCACCTCATTTTAAGTCATCATAATTACGGCGAATGGGGCTCTCCGGTGAAGCCACTGTTTGCAGAAGCCGAAGCATTGTGTTATGCCGACCTGCTCGATTCCCGGCTCAAGGAATTCGTGCAGATACAGAAACGAGAGGCGGCGAAAGGGAAAGAGGGCGTATGGAGTGATTTCAGCAGAGGGTTAGACCGTTTTCTTTATCTTGGTAGAGGAAAAAAAAGAAAAGAAATAATAAAGGAGTAATAGTTTACCGCTGAGCCCGCAGAGGACACAGAGG
>JADHYP010000070.1 GCA_016782355.1 Candidatus Syntropharchaeum sp.
TTCCAAACCATGTGTAAAAATTATTTATTTGAGTTTTTTGATTGGGAGATGATGGAGCATCGAGGAAAAGAGGAAGAAGGATCCTTCTCTACGGTGATGATGGCGTTCAAATTAAGAAATCCCTCAAAAGAATCTTCGTGGTCAGAAGCTTTTCACGGAGCTGAATTTATTAGTTTTGAATGCAGGAAAGAAAATGTAGAAGAGCTAATAAAAGAGCTGGAAAAAATTAAAAAGAGGTTTGAAAAATGAGTGGAATTAGAAAAGAGGACTTTGTGCAGAAGAGACAATATAGTGATGTTTTGAAAGACAAGTCTAAGGGATTTCTTATTTATAAGAAGAAGACAACAGAAGAAATTTGGACGTTTCAAAGTTCTATTGGCGGAATTGAAAAACAAATCTTAAGTGAAATAGATGATGAAAAGTGCCCCGAAGAGCGGGATGTGAATATTATATTCCATTCGCGGGAAAATCCTTCACCATTAACAATACAGGATGTAAAGACATTGAACATAATTTCTGATTTAGAAGAATTAATTGAGGACGTAAAGGAGAATTTCGATGACATAAGAGACAGACAAATATTCTTCTTCAAATTTAAGGAGAAACTAAACGAATTATGGAACATAAGCAAGGGGGACATGAAAAAAGTTGCGCTTCGGTTAGAATACGCCATAAAGAACTTAAAATCAGAGAGACTGAACGAAAAGCAGGTAGATGCGTTAGCAAAGGCAACAGAAGTTTTGGGAAAATCCGGGGGAGAAGGTAAAAAAGAAATCCAAAAGATATTGTTAGACGCTGGGATATCCACCGTTCAAAAAATTGAGGGTTTAACTGAGTTATATGCTGATGAGTACTGACAAATTGTTTCTGGAGACAACAATACAAATAGAAAGAATTTTTGGAAGAAAGAGCGAAGATATTTTTGAATTTTTGAGGGATAAAGAAGTTTTAACCTCTAATTATGTGTTGATGGAGTTCAAGAAAACGATTATAAAAGATTGTACGGCTTTATATACATATTTAAAAGAGGAAAAGAGCTTAAGTAATACTTTTAAAAGGTTAGCAAGATTAAGAAGTCATGAACATAGAATTGCTTCAAGAATCTTTCTAATTCTATCAGAACTAACCAAAGATACCAAAGAGGACGAAAAAATATTAGAGAAATTGGAAGACCTCATAGAAAGCGAATTACTCGAATATTTCTTTTATATGGTGAATGTTATAGATGAAACGAAATGCGGATTGGCAAATGAGGAAGTGCATAAGAACGAAACATACTCCCTAAATTTGAGGTGTAGAAGAAATGAAAAGAACTGTGAGATAGAAGAATTTGTGGCAAGAAATAAAGAGGAATTTAAGAAATTGTTAAATGATTTACAGGCTCATAAAGAATTTGAAAGATCTTGTAGGGTTATAGAGGAGATTTTAAAAGATTGCGAAAAAGCAAGAGGTAAAACGAATTGTTGGAAATTGAGTGACTTTATAATTTCGATTGAAGCACCAAAAAACTATAAAATTTTTACGACTGACCATCATTATGAGCAAATTTGTAATTCGCTTGACAAAGATATTTTATTGCTGCAAAATTTGACACATGCCACAACATATCGCCTTTGAGGTAATGAATATGTCGTCTCCAATACTGAACCGGAAATACGCAAATGAAATAACAGCTGATAATGACAGTGAACACGTGAGAATAGCGGGCTGGGTATATGAGAAGGTGGATTTAGGTGGTGTTTTTTCTTCTTGTGCGAGACATAGGAGGTTGAGGAGGGTCATATAGTTATTGAGCGAAAGTGGATCCAACGTAAGATGTACAAATTAGTAGGCACAATTTCGGGTGAAGTGGGACTGCACGAATTCGATTTTAACGTCACTGGCGAGGTAAGAAGAAACGAGTATGTAAAAGTATGGAACGAAGCAGATGGGTGGATACTGGGAAGAGTGGTATCAATAGTAGAAGCGGAGAAAAAGACGGCTACTGCGGAAATCGTGGGGTATAAAGACGAAAGAGGATTTTTAATGCAGCCAAAGAACACTTTCTCGCGAGACGTGAAGGTGTTCAAGGCAGACCAGACTTTCATCATGGACACGTTGGGGCTCAAATCCGGGGGCATCAACTTAGGTATGCTTGAAGGGCGCGATATACCGGTACATCTGAGGAAAGAGGAACTTATCCAGAAACACTGCAGCATATTAGCGAAGACGGGCAGCGGGAAATCATACACCGCCGGCGTGCTGATAGAGGAACTGCTTGAGAAGAATGTTCCTTTGCTTATAATTGACCCTCACGGCGAATATATCACGTTGAAATACGAAAACAGGAGTGAAGAAGAGAGAAAACAGATGGCGAAATTTGGCATCGCGCCGAAAGGGTATGCCTCTAAAGTTGTTGTTTATACACCTGCCAATTTTTCTATAAATCCCGCCGCTGATAAGTTATTCCGCATAGATGGTATAAATTTGAGTGTGAATGAATTGTATGACCTGTTTCCGTTATCTGATGCTCAATTAGGTGTTTTATACCAGAGCATAAACGAAATAAAGGCGGAGAAGGAGTTTTATACAATCGAGGACATCATTAAGAAGGTATCAGAGAGCAAAAGCAGTGCCAAATGGAGAATCGTTCACTTCCTGGAAAGGATCCGGGAGACGGGTATATTATCCGACAGCCCCACACGCATAGAAGAGCTCGTGAAGGTGGGGGAGGCGTCAATAATAGACATGAAAGGGGCGGACCCGAAATTACAGCAATTAATCGTTTATCGTATATGCAAAGAGGTATTTGAAGGTAGAAAGATGGGGAAGATACCGCCTTTTATGCTCGTTATCGAGGAGGCACACAACTTTTGCCCGGAGCGAGGGTTTGAAAAAGCAGTTAGCTCTAATATTTTGAGAACCATTGCTTCGGAGGGCAGGAAATTCGGATTGGGGTTGCTGGTCATCTCGCAAAGACCTGCTCGTGTGGATAAGAACGTTATTTCTCAGTGTAATACGCAGATAATCCTCCGTGTAACGAATCCAAACGACATCAAAGCGTTGAGCCGCGGTCTGGAGTTCATGAGCAGTGAGATGGAGGAGGAAATCAAAAGAATACCACAGGGAGTTGCTCTGCTTTCGAGTCCGAGCATAGAAATGCCTATTCTGGTTGACGTGCGTGTGCGAAGAAGTGAACACGGCGGTAGAGCAGTGGAGGTAGAAGGGGTGGCGAAAAAAGAGCCGAAGAAGGAAGAATTGGCGGTAAGGGAAAAGGAGGGTGGGAAAAGCATGTTTGCAAAGTTGCTGTTTGAATAAAAGTGGGCGAGGGATTATCTAAGACAGTTATTAAAAGGGCCGACCACCTAAAGTTTTATAAATAGAAAAATATCATTTAGATACAAAATGAAAATCGTAGCGTTCACCATAAAAAACTATCGAAGTATTAAAGAACTTAAAATCGAGAATCTAAATCCAGCTAACGTATTTTTCGGTAAAAATAATGTGGGTAAGTCAAATATACTCAGAGGTTTGCATCTGGCATTTTCCTGCCTTAAAAACGATGAAATATTTTTGCCTGATACAATGTTTTATAAAAGGGATATATACAAACCCATTGAGATCACATTTGACCTGATTTTGGAAGAGGACTTTTGCGATACCTCAAAAGTAAATAGCGCTTTATGGGATGGAGTAGAGAATATTCGTTTGGTGGTTGCCGATGAAGAAGAAATGTTTAGGGACAACATAAAGAAAGTAGAGCAGTTTATCGAGAAGTCGAAGTCATTTAAGCCTTTGAAGAAGTTGCGTTTAAAAATGGATTTGGATTATAACGAAGAAACAAGCGATGTTAGTGTTTCGATTGAAGATTTAGAATTTGATTACAGGTTTGATTATGGGAAATACAAAATGTTATATGAAAAGTCAAAGAGCATTATCGAGGAAAAAATAGTGAAAGAAAGGGAAAGAATTGTTGAATCTACTTCATCTCGATTATCTCTTCTGGGACTTGATGAGGATGAGTTATATCCCTACGTAAATATCTTCGTTCATGGTTTCGATAAGCTTGAAACAGCGAGTTTAAAGCATCATATTATTAAAAATATAAAAGATCCCAACAAAAGAAATGAGGCTCTATCTATATTAGATCAATATGGAGAAACTGTTCAAAAACAAAAGAGTAGACGCATAGAGCCTTTTTCAAGAACTTTTAACATAGTAAAAGAATACTTCGAGAAAATATCCGACAATTTCATCTTAATTCCAAATAAGGAATATTTTGCAAAAGGTCCTTTTGTTGAAAAAGGCGGAGAACAAATTGAAATCTTTGATGTCAATAGATTTATGGATAAATTAGCTTCGCTTATTGAATCGCCGGGTAAAAAAGAACGAGAACTTATCAAAAAATTTAATGGTATTTGGAGCAGGTCATACAAAGATTTTGGAGAACTTGAAATTAGGAAGTTCAGGGAAGAAGTATTCGCAATTTTTGATACTGGTTTTACTGCGCTTCCTATTGAAAATCAAGGTCTGGGTATTCAAGACCTGTTTCTTTATCTGGCACATATAGTTCTGTTTGATTCCGCTATAATTGCCATTGAAGAACCAGAAGGTGGTTTGTCCGCGGAAAACCAAAGGACTTTGTATAATATCATCGATGATGTTTACTCAAGAAGCGATAAGCAAATTTTCATCTCTTCACACTCTGAAGAGTTTGAAACGCCAAACAGTTATATCATTGAGATGAGCAAAGAGGGAACAAAAGAAATCAGCAGAAGGGAAAAGGAAAAAGAATATGAGGAAAAGATAGATGGGATATTAATTAAAAGGAGACTGGAACGGGAAAAAGAGCAGTATGAAGCTATACTCAGAGAAGTTACCGAAAGGGAAATAACCCTCGACATACTGAATTATATCAGCAAACTCGGGGATGAAGAAAAAGTTGATGCACAGAAAATTTCCGATGAATTGGGCTATAAAAAAGAAAAGGTCGAAGAAGTCTTGAAGGAAATTGTTGGGAGAAGAATATGAGTGAACCACTCCGTATAAGCGATATAAAAAATATCGCACAGGAGATGACAGAAGAAATATTAAGAGAACAACGAAAAACAAGAAGCGAGATTAGCGAAAAGATAAATGGGGCTTCTTCGAAGATTCTTGCGGCTATATTTTCGGTAAGTAGAAAAATCCGTGAAGAAATAGGGTATCAAACCATGATGCTAAAAATATTAGAGGATAATCTAAGTGAAATTCAATTTGATGAAGAGACCGGGATTTCTTCCAAGATCCAGGTAAGTGTTGGAGCAGAGATTTTCGGAACTGGGGCAAAGTGGATTTTGGATATTGACGTTACTAAAGTGAATTATTCTGATTTGCTTCGAGCCATACAAGAAGCGCCAGATATTCCGAATATTTTAAAGAAAAAAGCGAAATTAAAACTTGAAAGGGTCGTAAACTCGACCTCCTAAATATACAAACACCATATTATGCTCGAAGCGATAAGACAATTTGTCAACGCATATTATGTCCATCCTATAACCCATGACAACGGCTACAACCCGGTAAATACGGTGACATGGGCTTTATTACTGGTATTGTGCCTCTTTTTGACTTTAAAATTACTGAAGAAGCTTGGTATAACGATAGACAAACCTTTTATCGCCGCCGTATCGCCTTACATATTCGTTGGTGCAAGCCTGAGGGTAATGGAAGATGCGGGATTATTTTCGCCGCCACTGAGCTACGTGTTGATTACCCCGTTAATCTATTTTCTTTTATTCTTTTGCTGCGTTTCCATACTTACAATATCGGTGAAATTATCCAGGTCGAACAGGTTAAGAGATTATAATTACAAGCTGGCTTTTGGTCTGGTCGGAATGATATGGCTCTTCGCAAACCTGATGATTCTGTTAAGGAAGGAAGAAGTAATTTCACCATGGGTTCTTTTTGCAGTCATTGGCATTTCCGGCATAATGCTAAGCGTGATATACGGAATTGGCGCGAAATTTAGCGTGCATTTTCTAACAGAGAAGCGGAACGTCTCGGTTTTAGCTGCGCATCTACTCGATGCCTCTTCTTCGCATATCGGTATTGATATACTTGGTTACCGCGGAAAGCACGTGATAGAAGGCATTATAGTAAAATACGCGGGTTCCGCAGCCGGAATGTACCCACTCAAACTTGGAATACTCATCCCCGTGTTATATCTGTTAGAGACGCAATTTGATGAGCGCGAAAGTGAGCTAAAGAATCTCGTTCTGTTGGCACTGCTCGTCATTGGTCTTGCCCCTGCGGTGAGAAATACGCTCAGGATGATTTTGGGTGTTTAAAAAGCAAAAGAATTATAAAGCTATTTCTTGATATAGATAGATGATTGCTACAAACAAAATACTAAACAAAAACAAATGAAAATCCCAATCGAGAAGCCGGTTCTGGTAACCTCTGCACTGCCTTACGTTAATGGAGAGTGTCATATAGGGCACCTCAGGACTTACGTCCCCGCGGATATATACGTGAGGATGCTCCGGAAGATGGGCTACGATGCCATTTTTATAAGCGGTTCGGACACGCATGGAACGCCGATTGTGCTGAGTGCCGAAGCGCAAGGCATCACACCCGAAGAGGTGGTTGAGAAATATCATGAGCATTTCAAGCGAATTTTTAAAGAACTGAACGTGGATTTCGACTATTATGGGCAAACCGATTCGGAAAGCAACCATAGAAGGACGGAAGAGATAGTAAAGAAGTTGATAGAGAAGGGGTACGTATATAAGAAGGGCACAAAACAGGCGTTTTGCAATACCTGCGGGCGGTTTCTACCTGATAGATACGTGGAGGGAGAATGTCCTTACTGCGGTGCAATGGCAAGAGGCGATGAATGTGACCAGGGCTGTGGTAAGCATCTCGAGCCGGGGGAGATAATAGAGCCGAAATGTAAGATTTGTGGAAGCAAAGCGGATTTCAAGGAACAGGAGCAGTTCTTCTTCAAACTCGCCTCATTTGCCAATTTCCTCGTCTCGTATTTAGATAAATTGGGTGGCACGCGTAATGCAAAGAACTATGCGAAGGAATGGGCGAGGAAGGAGCTGAGGGATTGGTGTATAACGAGGAATCTGGAATGGGGCGTGAAATTCCCGGGCAGGGCTGATTTGGTCGTTTATGTCTGGGTTGACGCTCCTATTGGATATATCTCCTTTACGGAAGAATTGATGAACGATAAGAACTGGCGGAAATATTGGACGGAAAACCAAGCCACCATTGTGCATT
>JADHYP010000071.1 GCA_016782355.1 Candidatus Syntropharchaeum sp.
TTGATGTCCGAGGCATTGGAAGAATTAGGCGATATTTTTGCTATTTATGGATTTTCGGGGCATGGAAGGGATAACGTGGTTTTTTATATAGTAAAAGATTTTGACGAGCCTTATGATCAAAGAGTGCAACGTAAAATTTCTACCATGACGAACGAGCAATCAACGAGAATCGCGCCTGCAATCCGGCATACGACGACTAAATTAAGAAGAAGAGAAGAAAAGACCAAAATGCTTGTTCTATTGAGTGACGGTAAGCCATTAGACCTGGATTATTATGGAACTTACGCAATTGAAGACACGAGAATGGCATTAAAGGAAGCTCAAAGATATGGTATCAAGTCGTTTTGTATTACTGTGGACCGTAAAGCGGCTGAGTATCTGCCTCGTATGTATGCCAATAGCAGATGGGTGGTGATAGATGACGTTGCAAAACTTCCTGATAAGATAACGAGAATCTACAAGCGGTTTACGACATGAAGAGGTTTAGTTTATTAGCGGTTCAGCTCGTTAGCTAAACCCCTAATTTTAAGCGGTTCAGCGGCTTAGCTCGTTAGCGATTTAGACTAATCCGCTAAACCCCTAAATACATCCTCTGCGTTCTCCGTGAACTCTGCGGTTAATCTAACAACGTCAAGTTAGGATTTTTCACTCCTTTGATATTCATCTGTCATATCCCCCAACACCGCAGCCATCGTGGCATGCAAAACCAAATCCGCCCTTAGCCGCTCAAGTATTCTCCTCTTCGCATATTCATCTTCCACGAATTTAACCCCGCGATAGGAAACGTTTTTTAGAAGCAGTCCGAAAGCAGGTGCAGGTTCGATTTCCTCCTTTATCCGTAGTTCCAATAGCGCTTCTATCCATCTTCTGTCTTTTATGCCACTGCCAACCATTCGCAACGCCGAAACTATTTTCCTTACCATCTTACGCAGAAAGCCACTTGCTTCTATGTCTATGACGACAAAGGAATTTTTATTTCCCAATTCCACCTCTATCCGTTTTATCTCTCTTATTGTCGAATGACTTTCAACCTCGGGTTGAGAGAAGTTAGAGAAATCGTGTGTTCCGATAAACAGCTCAGATGCCTCTCGCATGCGTGTTATATCCAAATCAGTGTGTAAAAATAGAAAATACCGGTATTCACGACTGACAGCATCTTTGCGTGCATTAAATCCCGGAACCGGCTTTGCAAGTGCATACGCCCATATATCGTCAGGAAGCATACTGTTTATCATTCGCGGTGCCACGTTCGGGTTTGAAGTGTCAAAGGAAACGACCTGTGCGAGAGCGTGCACGCCTTTATCGGTTCTACCAGCGGCGGAATAATTTGCTGATTTCCTATCTTCAATAATGTCAAGTTTCTTTAATGCCTTTAAAAGTTCACCTTCTATGGTCAGCAGCTCAGACTGAGGTTGAATTTGAAATCCATGATAATTCGTCCCGAGGTAACCAATTTTGAGTGCTACTCTTTCCATTATTTTCTCTTCTTCCAATAAATAAATAAATAGATTGTGAAGGCTATGCAGAATATTTTTCAAGGCGGAATTTTTGTTGCGCTACTCAGGTATGGTAAAGAAAAACGTGCTCCCTTCGCCGGGTGTGCTCTCAACCCGGATATTACCGTCGAGTTTATCCACTATTTTCTTGCATATACTCAGTCCAAAACCTGTTCCTTCGTATTCTTGTGGATGTAACCTCTCGGAAAGGTTGAAAATTCGGCTTTGATACTTTTCTTCTATTCCGATACCATTATCATTTATCTTAAACAGATACTCTTTACCATTCCCTTTACCCCTTTCCCTCTCTTCACAACTGACCTCCACTGTTGGCTTCCCGGACCTGTTAAACTTCAATCCGTTGCCAACGAGATTCAAGAAGAGCTCCTTCATCCATACACGCTGCGTTGAGAAGGTGGGCAACGCATCAGCAGCAACGACTTCGCCTCCTCTTTCCTCGATTAGCGCCGTTAAATCCGCTTTCACTTCCTCCAATAGCTCGTTCACATTCACCGGTTCTACCTCAATTGACTCTCGTCCAACGCGAGACAACGTGAGAATGTCTTTAATCAGCGTATTCATTCTTTCACCTGCGTCTCCCACCTTTTCTATATATTCTCGCACACGTTCATCAAGCGTATCACCGTAATCTTCTAAGATAAGCGTGGTAAAAGCTTGTATAGCGCGTAGAGGTGCTTTCAAGTCATGAGATACTGTATGAGCGAACTCCGCCAAATCTCGGTTTGCCCTTTCCAACTCCTTCATATAATTCTTTGTTTCTTCCTCTGCTCGCTTCAACCTGGTGGCATGTTCCCATTCAAGAAGTGCACGTTTTACAGTCCAGGGCAGATTTCGTAACTCCCTCACGCTCTTTACCACATAATCTATGGCACCGGATTTAAGGGAACGAGCTGCCAATTGTTCAGAGCCATGCCCGGTCATGATGATAAGAGGAGTAATGCCCTTCTTCTCACGACCCGTCACTTCTTTAAGCAAGTCCAACCCGCTACCGTCAGGCAGGAAATAATCCGCGATGATGAGGGAAGGCGATTCATTCTCATCCAGCCATTTTAAAGCGCCATTCAGGCTTGAAGCGTTAAAAAGTTCCCAGTCCACGCTGTTATCCTCGAATATCCTGCGAATAAGTTCTACGTCTGTTTCTTCGTCTTCTACCAGTAAAATGGTTCGTGCTCTTGAATCTACCATAATGCTTTCACACTTCATTCATACTTATTTTGTCTTTTATTTGAGATAAACATATTCTTTCGTTATTGCGTCTATGGCGTCCAAATCCAATTTCAATATGTGTTACTTTTTGGTGTATCGGGTTAATCACCAATTGCATTTTTACACCTTTTCGTTCTTTCATCTATCGGCACCTTCGGATTGGACTCCTGCTGTCATATCCGTAAATGTATCAACAAACCACCCCACTCCACGCTTCTCTCGCCACTTCTAACGAAAAGCGCACTAATTTTTTACCACCATCACTTATAACAACACGCTTCTCATCCCTCGTCTCCCCTATTTCAATTATACAAACCCCTCTTTCCTTAAACAACTCCTCAAACCTTCTCTTTTCCTCTCTCTGCACCTCCGCTACCCACCTCGAATTCGATTCCGAAAACAACTTATAATCGCTTCTTATCTCCGGATTTACGCCCGCAATATCAATAGACGCGCCAATATCGCCTCCTATCAACATCTCGCATACCGCAACCGCAAGACCACCTTCCGAAACGTCATGGCAACTCGCTATCAATCCTGCCTTCATCGCTTCCCGTAACGCTTCCATACTCCTTATCAGCACCGCAGGGTCAGTTCTCGGCACAATTCCTGCTTTTACATCCCGTGACTTATAATATTCACTTCCACCTAATTCCTCTTTCGTTTCCCCTACCACATATAGCAAATTCCCGGCTTCTTTCACGTCCACGGTAATGCATTCTCTTACATCTTCGCATATCCCTATGCCCAGAATAGCCGGTGTGGGAGGAATGGATTCGTTCATGGCTGCGGATTCGTTATAAAAACTCACGTTCCCGCTCACAAACGGTATTCCAAGCGAAGAAGCCATGTAGCCGAGACCGCGACAGCATTCGTGGAAATCGCCCATCCGGTCCGGCTTCTCCGGGTTGCCGAAATTCAAGCAGTCTGCAAATGAATGTGGCACTGCACCCACCGCTGTTAAATTCCTGCATACTTCATCCACCACACTCGCAGCACCCCAGAACGGATTCGTTTTGCAAAATGCCGGATTCACATCAGAAGTAATGGCAATTCCCTTATAAGACGATTCTAACGGCTTTATCACCGTGGCATCTCCATGTGTCTCTTTTCCTATTAGCCCTTGCAACGGTTTTATTACCGTAGAAGCTCGCACTTCATGGTCATATTGTCTTATAACGCTTTCCCGGGATGCGATGTTTGGAGCAGCAAGCAACAATTTTAATGTTTCGTTGTAGTCCGCAGGCTCTTCTATCTCCACGAGTTCCTCCTTCTCCCCACTCCTCACCTCTATCGGACGCTCATAAACGGGACATGCGACAAGAAAATCGGTATCCAGCTCAAATATCTTATCACCATTGTAAAAAATCCTTATCTCTTTCTCTCCACGTGGATATGCTTTCCCTTCCCCAATCACCACGGCATCTACATCCCACTTCTCGAATATCGCCAGCAACTCTTCCTCTTTTTCTCGCTCCATCGCGATTAAAAACCGTTCCTGTGATTCCGAAACCCAGATCTCCCATGCGCTAAGCCCCTCTTCCTTCAACTTCACGTTCTCTAACTGAATTTCTGCACCGCATCCGCCTGCATGACACATCTCGCTCACTGCACATGATAACCCGCCTCCACCGAGGTCTTTCATCCCACTTATCAATCTCTTCTCATTCGCTTCTAATATCGCATGCATTAGCGGTTCCTTTTTTATCGGGTCGCCTACTTGAACCGCACTTCGGAATTCCTCCTCACCGGTTAACTCCACCGAAGCAAAAGTAACACCATGTATGCCATCCCTCCCTGTTCTCCCGCCAACCAGAACAAGCACCTCGCCTTGCTTCGCCTTGCTTCTTCTCAAATCCGACTTCTTCATTATTCCCACACAGCCCACGTTCACCACGCAATTGCCCACGTAGCCTTCGTCGAAATAAACCATGCCCGCACACGTTGGAATGCCTATCCGATTCCCGTAGTCGCTTATCCCGGAAACGACACCGTCAAACAAAAACCGCGGATGCTTCACTTCGTCAGGCAGTTTTTCATATCCATAATCCAGATGCCCAAAAAATAAAGGGTCAATTAATGCTATTGGCTGTGCGCCCATGCAAACCACGTCTCTGACAATGCCTCCTATTCCGGTTGCCGCACCACCATAAGGTTCAACGGCCGAAGGGTGATTGTGGCTTTCGAACGCCAGAACATAAGCGTGCTCTTCATCAAATTCGACAACGCCCGCATCTTCTTTTATCACTAACATATTTTGAGGCGCTTCTATGCCAAAAACGAACTCCTGCAATATTTTTTTCGAACTCTTGTAACAACAATGCTCCGACCATGCCTGTGCGATACTTTGCAGCTCCACGTCCGTCGGCTCCCTGTTTTTCGCCACGAAATATCGTTTTACCCTTCGCAGCTCCTCTAAATTTAGCGAAAGTCCCATACCTTCACTTATACGCTTCAATCCTTCATCTTCCGCATCCCTTACTCTTACTTCAAACCTTTTCATAAACTTTTCTTTTAAAAAGAAAGCTTTACTAAAGAAATATGGATATGGAAATACAATAATAAGGAAACATGAAGGAGAGCGAAAGAGAAAGCCTGTTTGAAAAAATGGATATAACGAAATATCCGGTGAAGAAATTGGTTGCTATACCGCTAATCATATTGCTCATCTCTTTAGTCGTGCTTACGTACACGCAGTTGAGCATAGATACTCCAGTCCGCCTGGGAATGGACTTCAAAGGCGGAACGTGGGTAAACATAGGCACTGACGAAACAAGAGAAGAGCTAACCGCAAAATTCGCTGCTTATTCGGTTACCCTCGTGGGGGAAACGGGCGTAGGGAATGAGAAGAGGATGGAATTCGCTCTGACAAGCGGGTCACAAGAGTATGACCTGTTGATAGAAATGCTTAACGAAGAATATGGAGCTGGAACCTATGAAATAGAGAGTATAAGCCCGCTGTTTGGCAAACAATACCAAACTCAGGCATTACGTGCTCTGATAATTGCTTTTATTCTGATGGCTATTGTTGTCTTCGTGGTGTTCCGAACCGTTATACCACCGTTAGCAGTAATTTTTGCCGCTTTTTCTGACATCGTCATCGCAGTTGCCTGCATGGACGTAATAGGGATGGAATTATCGCTTGGCACGGTAGCGGCATTGCTTATGCTCATAGGCTATTCCGTGGACTCTAATATCTTGCTGACGACAAATCTGCTTCGCAAAAAAGGCGATTTGAACGATAAGGTAAGAAATGCAATGAAAACCGGCATAACGATGACTTCTACTACTTTATCCGCAGTATTCGCAATGTTCCTCGTTTCTTCTTCTATTCATTTATTCTCCGCTCATTTCGCTCCCATTCCCATGTTAAGAGAGATTTCAATCGTGCTTTTGTTCGGGCTCGTCATGGATTTGATGAACACCTGGCTGCTGAACGCCGGGATATTAAGGTGGTATATGGAGAAGAAGGAGAGGCGGAAATATGGAAAACGAAGTGTGAAAAGAGGCGTAGAAAAAGTAAAAGTAAGGAAAAAAGAGTTACACTACAATTGACCGGAAGTGAATCTCGTAAATTTATTAGATTTATGCCCGTCCCCGACATTCGCTTTTTAACAAAAAAATCGAAAAGTATAATATCACTCTGAAAATCCGATATGTAGAGTAAAAAGTTTAAAATGTTAGGAGGCGGTCCCACAAATCAATCACAGCACTGCAAAAGAAAACAGATGCTGATTTTTAACTCTCCAAACTTGCTTTAAATTCAGCATCCAGAATTTTCACTAACTTCTCTAACAATTTTTCGGTTCCTTTTCTATCGTTTGCCAACGTTTTTATAAAATCTACAACCTACCCATGGTCGCTTACCTTTTCCTCGTGAAGCAATCCTATGGCATAGACAAGAGCATTCCTAAACACGCTCTTACTGCGTTTTCCGGCGGCGTGGGAAGAGAACCTGTTAATAGAAATGTTTCTATGATTAATGCCATTTTCAACACCTTTTATATTTAAGATAATACCAGTATATAAATCTAATGAGTGAAGCGAGGCTCTCGCGAAAAGAGGTGAGTTAGATGTTTTCATCCCCGGAAGAGGTTTTCGAGAAGGAAAAGAAATACATAATGCAAACTTACAAAAGACCACAAATAGTGATAAAAGAAGGAAAAAGTGCGATAGTAAAGGATTCTTTTGGAAAAGAATATATAGACTGCGTTGGAGGAATTGCAGTGAACGCAGTTGGTTATTGCCATCCGAAAGTAGTGAAAGCGATAAAAGAGCAGGCGGAGAAGCTCATGCACGTCTCGAATTTGTATTACACGGAGCCGCAGGTGGAGCTTGCAGAGAAGCTATCCGGGAAATGCGGTA
>JADHYP010000072.1 GCA_016782355.1 Candidatus Syntropharchaeum sp.
CCGTCGTAGAATACCTGACATGACCTATGCCAATGTTCTCTTTTAGCGGTTCTAATTGTTGTGTATCAAAAACTTCATAAACAAACCCCATCCCCTTTATCAGTGGTATATCCCCCGCATTCCCGCTTATTTCGCTTTCTCTACCTTCTTTCGCACCACTACACACTGCTATACCCGCGGATTCCTGCCCCCGGTGTTGTAAAGCATAGAGCGCATAAAAGATGGGCAAAGCTGCATTCCCATGCGTTAAAGCTATGCCTGCTATTCCGCATCCTTCCTTCTTCATTTACACTTCCTTTTAGAAAAAGAACCTGTACTAAGAAAAAAGCCTTTCTTTTTAAAATGTGTTTCTTCGAGCAAACGTTCTTTTCTAAAGAAAGGTTGACCAGTAGCTTCTTTGCACTTCTTTTATCTCTTCCACTCTTTTCCTCACACCCTTACTCACCGCGCCTTCCTTTACCTCGCCCCTATTTGATAACAGCGAATTGAAAACGGATATAGCAGATTCTGCGATAGCATCCAGGTTATATCCACCCTCCAAAGCCATTACAATTCTCCCTTTGCTGCTCTTTCCCGCTATCTCCTTTATCACATCCGTGAATAACGCGAATCCTGGAGACGTCACGCTCATTGATGCTAAGGGGTCGGCAACGTGTGCATCAAATCCTGCGGATACGAGCACAAATTCGGGACGGAACTCCATAGCTATGGGCACTAAAATATTATTTAACGCATATAAATAGCCAGCGTCATCAACACCGGCTGGAAGCGGGACATTAACCGTGAAACCTTCTCCTTCTCCTTTACCTACTTCATCTATCCATCCAGTGCCGGGATAATGAGGATATTGATGTGTGGAGAAATATAACACGGAAGCGTCCTCGAAAAACACGTCCTGCGTGCCATTACCATGATGCACGTCCCAGTCAGCAATCAAAATGCGTTTAATACCATATTTTCTCTTCAAATGCTCAGCGGCAATCGCTATATTGTTAAATATGCAGAATCCCATACCTCTATCCGGGGTAGCGTGATGCCCCGGCGGTCTTATCAATGCAAAAACGTGCTTCAAGTTATTGGACTCTTCCATTACTTCGTCAACCGCATTTATTAGCCCACCTGCGGAAAGCAACGCTATTTCATAAGTATCACGGCATAACGGCGTATCGGAGTCAAGCATGCCACCACCTCCCTTGCAAATTGCTTCCACCTCCCTCATATAAGCATCCGCATGCACATAGGCTATTTGCTCTTTCGTCGCTTTCACCGGAACAATTCTTTTCATCTGTTTCGTAATGCCCGTTTCTTCCAGCTTCCGCATTATGCTTATCAGTCGTTCTGCGCTCTCTGGATGGTCCCCCGTGTCATGCTTCAGGTAATCCTCGTGATAGACGAATCCCGTGGCAGTGTTCATCTTTCTTGAATTAATAACAAACTTTTATGTATGTTTATTCAAAAAAAAAAGGTCTTTGGAAATATAACTTTAATTAGTGGGCAGGATAGGAAGCGAGTGCAGGGATGAAAGAAGCAGTGATAGAAGCGGGAAAAAGTCTGGCTGAGGCGTTATTAATCGTAGCTGTAATAATTTCGGTGGCATACGCATCTACGGGGACATGGCGTATAGGGTTTGCCGTCGAGTCGGGAAGCATGGAACCAAATATGCTCGTAGGTGATTTGATTTTCGTGCAGGCACCGCATCGCACGAACGTCACGACATACGAAGAAGGTGAAATGCTCGATTATGAATCATTCCACAATTATGGCAACGTGGTTATATATCGTCCGAATGGGTTTTCTTCCGTAACGCCAATAATACATAGAGCGATGTATTGGGTAGAGAAAGGAGAAGAGATGCCTGGCGGAAAACCTGCTCCACATGCAGGATACATAACTAAGGGTGATAATAATCAGCATCCGGATCAGCCAGGGTATGAGCCCGTGAAGCCCGAATGGGTGATAGCAGTGGCGAGAGCAAGGGTCCCCTATTTAGGGTATCCCTCTCTCATACTGAAAAAGCCCTCTATCCTCAAAGAAAGGTTTAAAAAACTTTGGTGATACCGATGTTAAGTATTGGTGAGAAGATGAAGGGTTTATTATTCAGCCCTTCGAAAACATTTGATGCCTCTGAGGAAGACACGCTTGGCACTGCTTTTGCGTTTTTTATCGCTCTTCTGGCGATGTGTGCGGTGCTTAGCGGTGTCACGAGTTGGCTGATATTTCATCACGGCGTAACTATGTTTGTCTTGGTATTCTTTCTCGGAATAATTGGTGTTTTCATTGGCGGACTATGGACACACATCTGGGTATACCTCGTTGGTAGCAGAAAAGGAGTAACGCAGACCTTAAAGGCATTGATGTATGGCGCAACCCCAGGCTGTCTATTGGGCTGGATTCCAATTGTAGGGGTCTTCGCAGCGATATGGAGTTTTATCGTGCAAATCGTTGGCATAAGACAACTTCATGGACTATCTACAAGAAGAGCCGTTCTTGCGGTGATCCTCGTAATAAGCATACCTCTGACAATGCCCTACGCAGTGACAGGGACATGGCGTGTAGGATTTGCTACGGAATCAGGAAGCATGGAACCAAATATGCTCGTGGGTGATTTGATTTTCGTGCAGGCACCGCATCGCACGAACGTCACGACATACGAAGAAGGTGAAATGCTCAATCATACTTCGTTTAACAATTATGGTGATGTGATTATATATCGCCCGAATGGGTTTTCTTCCGTAACGCCAATAATACACCGGGCAATGTATTGGGTAGAGAAAGGAGAAGAGATGCCGGGCGGAAAGCCTGCTCCACATGCAGGATACATAACCAGGGGGGATAATAATCTGCATCCTGATCAGCCAGGGTATGAGCCCGTGAAGCCCGAATGGGTGATAGCAGTGGCGAGAGCAAGGGTCCCCTATTTAGGGTATCCTTCTCTCATACTAAAAAAAGGTTTTTAAGCAGGGTGGAGTAATAGAAAAGTATGGGGAGAAAACCGGCTCGTATGTACACGAGGGTATCAGGACATGCGTATGTGCGGAGGGAATACATGGGGGGAGTGCCGGGAAGCAAGATAGCGATTTTTGATATGGGCAATCCAAGCAGAGAGTTCCCGGTTTCTTTAGCCTTAGTTGCAAAGGAAGCCTGTCAAATAAGGCACAACGCGTTAGAAGCGGCGAGGATTTTTGCTAACCGGTACTTAGTGAAGGAAGTAGGGCGAAAGAATTTTTACTTGAAAATAAGGGTGTATCCACATCACGTGCTGAGAGAGAACAAATTGGCGGTTGGTGCAGGCGCAGACCGCGTATCGAGTGGCATGAGACACGCATTTGGGAGAGCAGTAGGAACGACGGCGAGGGTGAAGAGCGGGCAAAAGGTAATCAGCGTAGGTGTCGAGGAGCAAAATGTCGAATACGCAAAGGATGCTTTGAAAAGGGCAAGTTATAAGCTGCCCACTCCTTGCAGGATTGCAATAGACAAAAGCGAGGAGTTAGTGGGTGGATAATGGCGGATGAATATGAGTCAATTCAGAAGAATCAGTAAACCAAGAACGATTTCTGGAACACATGCACATAATCAACTTTTCTGCTCTTGTAATTTCTCTTGTAACCATAAATTCAGAAGCGTATCTGCTGATACACCACGTTTTTCGGCGATATCGCGAATCTTTGCTGATAATTCTTTGTCAATGGCGTAATATGTCACTTCGGATTGAATATCAATTTCAAATTCAACCGATTCGGTTTTACCCCAGTAATCAGCGAGATCATGGGTGTCCCAAAACTCACCTATTTCTTTATAGCTCTGCGCCTTCGATATGGAACTTCTATTTTTGCTCATATTTCCTCCGTTCTGCACGTGTCATATCCCGTGCTGATATGATAAGCGCATGCTTATCTTTCTTATGTATAAAGAAAATGATAAGATATCGTCCAGTTCTGGTTCGTCCAAGTGCTGCATAGACATTTTCGTCAGGTTGGTGCCCCTTTTCGACAAAACGAAACTGAGGATGATTGACAATGACCTCCCGTACTTCATATTGTTGAACGTTATGTTTTTGTTCGAGTTTTTTAACGATTTCATCGTACCAAATAAAACCTATTATTTTCAATTTGTATATTCTCTCTTTAAAAACTTTTTATAAAAGATATACAATAAAAATTATAAAATCTCGTGAAAATCTGTGTAATCTGTGGTTTTAAAAAAGGAGATAAAAAATGGAACTCGAAGGAAAAGCATTTCCGAAATTGCTCGTTCGACCGGTAGTGGTCGTTACGACGATATCGAAAAGAGGGATAGCGAATGCAGCGCCTTTCAGCTTTAATTCGCCGATAAGCTTTGAACCGGCTTTATACGGGTTCTCGTGCAATCCCGCACACGATACGTGGAAGAACATCCGTGAGAACGGCGAGTTCGTGGTGAACGTGGTAGGGAAAGACCTTGGTGAGCAAATGCACGTTCTGGAGACCGATTACCCGTATGAAGATAACGAGATAGAACGTGCGGGACTGACGGAAGAAAAAGCGAAGGCGGTGAAGCCGCCTCGTATAAAAGAGGCAAAAGCGTGGATTGAGTGCAAACTTGAGAAGGACGTGGAGCTGGGCGACCATATTTGGATTGTTGGGAGAGTATTGGCAGTGGGAGTGAAGGACGAGTTCTGGAAGGAAAAGGGCGTGATAGATGTGGAGAAACTGCTATGCCACGTAGCCGGTGAATTCTTTGCCGTGGATATGAAAGAGGCGAAGTATAAAAGAGCGAAATGAATAGTGGAATGAAGAAAAAGAAAGTAGTGCTCGCTTATTCCGGCGGATTGGACACCTCAGTTTGCATTCCTTTGCTGAGAGAGCATTATGGCTACGATGAAGTGATTGCAGTAACGGTGGACGTAGGTCAGCCTGAAGAGGACATAAAAGAGGCTAAAGGACGAGGGGAGAAGCTAAGCGAGTCGTATAGAGAAGTGGATGCGAAAGAGGAGTTCGTGCGTGATTATATCTTCACGTTGATAAAAGCGAATGGTAACTACGAGGGATACGTGCTTGGGACGGCGATTGCGAGACCGTTGATAGCAAAGCGCGTGGTGGAAGTTGCGAAAGAGGAAAAAGCAGATGCGGTAGCTCATGGCTGCACCGGCAAGGGTAACGACCAGCTTAGATTTGACGTGGTCTTCAGAACCACCGACCTCGATGTAGTAGCACCGATGAGGGAAATGAGTTTAACGAGAGAAGAGGAGAGGAAATATGCGGAGGAGCACGGCATTTCTTTTGAAACGGAGAAGAGATGGAGCATAGACGAGAATATATGGAGCAGGAGCATAGAAGGTAGCGAGTTAGAAGACCCTTCTTTTTTCCCGCCTGACGAGATATTCCAGTGGACTGTCTCTCCGGGTAAGGCGCCTGAAGATGCAGAGATTATAAAAATCGAGTTTGAGAATGGGATTCCCGTTTCGTTGAACGAGAGGAAGATGGACGGTGTTCCGTTGATAAAGGAATTGAACGAAGTGGGTGGCAAGCACGGGGTTGGCAGAACTGATATGATCGAAGATAGAGTTCTTGGCTTCAAGTCGAGAGAGATATACGAGCATCCGGCGGCTACTATATTGCTGGTGGCACATCGAGACCTCGAGCATCTCGTCTTAACGAGAAACGAGCTGAGGTTCAAAGAGTTCGTTGATAGAACGTGGAGCGAGTTGGTCTATCAGGGTTTACTTATGGACCCGCTTTATGAGAGCCTTAATGCCTTCGTGGATAAGACGCAGGAACGAGTAAGCGGCACGGTGTATGTGAAATTGGAAAAGGGGGCTGCAAGGGTGGTAGGGAGAGAATCGGCAAACGCATTGTATTCAAAGGACGTTTCGTTTGATTCAAAGCTTGAGCAGAGGAGTGCAGAGGGGTTCTCGATGTATCACGGTTTCCAGTCGAGGATTGTCAGGTGAGACCTTTTTACACTCGATGGTTTTTTATACAAGCAATTATAATCATAATACAGGGGTGCGAAATCATGGAAGTTGCTTCTATCATCTTGCCACAAAAACTTGGTGTGAAACTGAGAGAAAAGGCAGAAGAGACAGGATATTTGCCTGAGGAGTTTGGGGTTGAATTAATACGAAGGAGTTTGAATGAAGAATTAGACCCTGAGGACCTCGTGGAACATTATCAATCGTTGAGCGAGAAATATCTAAGAGAAGCGAAAGAACTGTTGAAGGAGGAGGATTTAGCCCAGGCGTCGGAAAAGTTTTGGGGTGCATCTGCACTGGTGGTAAAGGCTATTGCAGCGAAGAGGGGACTAACACTGGAGAAGCATGGAAGTTTATGGGATTTTGTAAGTAAACTATCGAAGGAGAGAGGAGATGAAGATATTGACATATATTTTAGTGTGGCGAATAGCTTACACCGGAACTTTTATGAGGCTCAGACGAATAAAGAAGTGATAGAAATTTTAGCCCGACGTATCGAGGAGCTTATAGATAAATTAAGGGAGATTTCATAAAATGAAAGGCGTTATCAGGGCAAATAAAATAAGAAGTGCATAAATTATGGCTATGGAGCGGTTGAAGGGCAAAAATGTTTAATAAGGTGGTGATTGGAGGGACTTTTAACGTGTTGCACAAAGGGCATGAAGCTCTATTAACAACGGCATTCATGCTCGCTAAATCGGTGTATATAGGATTATCCTCCGATGAGTTTGCAAATCGCTTCCGGGCTGCGCAGACACGGAAGTATGAGGATAGGAAGAAGAAGTTAATTGAATTTGTCGAAAAGTTTGATAAAGGATACGAGATTCTTGCGATAAACGATTCATACGGTATTGCAACCACGGAGCCGGAGATTGATTGCATTGTCGTCAGTGAAGAGACGCTCCTGCGGGCAGAAGAGATAAATGCTATAAGATTTAAGAAGGGCTTGAATAAGCTGACTATTGTCGTTGTGCCAATAATGCTTGCAGGCAATGGTAAACCGATATCAGGAGAAAGAATATTAAACAAGGAAATTGATGAAGAGGGGAACATTTGTTAGGGATTCA
>JADHYP010000073.1 GCA_016782355.1 Candidatus Syntropharchaeum sp.
ATAAAAGGTATGGAGTCCGATGTGACATGTGCATGCGAATGTAAATCCGCATAACGTACCTTATTTAACAGGTCCGTAGCTGATTGAAATTCGGAAACTAATGTCTTTATAAACTTAAAGTGCGGAATATGGGATATATAAGCTATAAAGATTAATTAAATAGGAAGAGGGGCAGTAGGGTAGCCAGGTTATCCTCGTGGCTTTGGGAGCCATGGACCCCAGTTCAAATCTGGGCTGCCCCATCAAACTTTCTTCAAAAGAAAGTTTAATCAAAGAAACTTCTACGGGGAAGAAACGATTTATCAAAAGAAAGTTAGTTTTTTTGGTAAAGCTTTTCTTTTTAAGAAACGGTTTCCGGAGGCCAATTCTTATCCATCCAGCCAGGAATCCTCCCACTGTCTCTCGGACCTACAAGCACGTTCCAGCCGGTAGCATCTTCGGTCTCGCCAGAAAGTCTCGCTGCAAGACCTGGTATCACTATTGCCTTGTGCTTAACCGTCTTTTCCACTTCATAAGATTCCAGAGTCTCTTTTATCGCCTCTGCGGTTAGCTGCCCGCCTGCAACTGCTGATTCCACGCCTATCCCATCCGTGTCCACCACCATCAAATAAGAATCAATCTTGTTAGAGCTGAGGTCGCTCTCTACCGTATAATAAGTCAAAGCGAAATTAGTGGTCACAAAAAGAGGTGAATCATCCGCTGGATTCCCTATCTCCCTCAAGCCCGGGTCTACACTTACCGGCCGCCTCGGGTCCGTATATACGTTTGCGACGAGCGTGCGCTCCGGTATCAACGAATGCGGCTCCATCGAGTGCAAAATCATTATATCGGCATATTTTATGATGAACAAGTCTGCAATAATCGCTTCCCAGTAAGAAGCCTCCAACGCATTTCCTGCTCCTTCTCCGTGAACCATCCACGCGGTCATAGGCACGGCAATCAAAGGATATGCAACTCCTTTATTCCCATCTACTATTCCCGCACGCCTTAGTCTTACAAACCTGGAAAACGTATCCGCAAGCCCCTCTCCTGTTGGATATGTCCCCGGGTCCAATACGATGTCCTCGACGCCCGCAGAAGAGAAAGTCAAAGCAAGGCTGTTTAGCATATCGAGGTCGGATGAAAACAACGTAACCGGGACATTATACGTCCTGACAATTTCCAGAATCTCTTCCCAGTTAGTTTCATCGGCTGCATAGATCAGCGGATTTCTATCCGAAACCTCCTTTAAACCTTCCTCCATTACTTTCGCATCGAATGAGCAAAGCACGAGCGGTAAGTCCGTTTCTTCTGCTACGTCCTTCACGCACCCCGCAAATGTTTTTGCATCTCCGGACACGGAACGAATCGCAACCGCATCTAATCTTAAAAATTCACCAACGTAAAATTTACTCCAATTCGTTATCTTCCTTACCCGTTCCCTCAGTTCTTCTTCCTCCATTGTATCCCACACGTCATAAGCAAGCGCTGTTCGGTTAAAGAAAGTGAGTTCGTGCCGGTGCATAATATCTTCTCCACCTATTTTACGCGCTCTCGCACCTACTCCTATCTCCACTTCGCTCACCTCAGGCGCTAACAATTCCGCTAACTTCTTCCCTTTTTCTGCGTATTCCGGCTTAAAGATTGGTGGACATTGCTCTAATTTCTTCTTCCTCTCTTTCAGTAGCGATGCAAAAGCCAGGCACGTTTTCTCACCGCATTCTTCACAGTTCGTCCCCGGAAGGTACTCCCATATTTCCATCGGGCTGCTTAGTTTCATTTTTTAAACCCCCCTGCACCCCACGTAACCCAATCTTCCATCTCCACTTTTTTATCTTTAGCCTCATCGCCCTCCGCTCCAAACAGCATTTGCGTCACGCGTTTGACCGCACCCGCAGCCTTTGGATGCATCATCATAAACATATCCCCTCCGGCTATTCCCAACGTCAATCCCGTCATGATCTCATACAAAGGACCTCTATACGCCGCAGGTCCCCAATCTGAATCCTCCTTGATGGGCGAATCCTTCATCCACGCTTCGCGCGCTCCCCACGCATTTGTTATACCGCAGGAAATAGGAAACGCCAAATCCGTATCGCCCTTTAACGCGGATATTCTCATCCGTTCTATGTTCGTGAATGCGTAATCCAGACCATAACCAAGTGCAGCAGTCGTAGGGTCTATTACTATATCTTCCCTCGGCACACCCAGTTTGAACAAATACCGGTTCAAAGTCTTTTGTGCATTTATGTCGAGCTGAGTCCACGAAAGAATAACGTGCCCATGATCCATTGCCGCTTTTGCTATCCGTTCGTAGTCCATGTTCAGGTTTGCAGATGCAATTAAACATCTCTCGCCTTCTGCAACTTCAGCCGCAGCCTCCAGCACCGCAGGGTCTTTATCCGGATTGCCCGACCCGCCGATGACAATAGGGACTTTTACCGCTTGCAGCACTTCCTCTACGGTTTTTGCCGCTTCTCTCGCCGACGTATCCTTTATCGTTGGGTCCGTGCTTATCAGATGAATCGTAACCATGTCAGCCCCGAATTCACGCACGTTCTTCTTCGCCCATTCCCCCGGGTCTTCCATCACGTCTTCATAATGTCCTCTCACCGCCTTCGCCAGCGTAATAGGCATGTCAAAACAATCCACTGAAATCACCGGTGGATGCGGCATTTGACAGTCGAAATTGTAAAAAGGCAAAGATTTCTCACCTCCTATCGTTACCGTCCTCTCCCTTGTGCCGCCATCAGCCGACGTAGCGCCGATTGTAACTTCTTCTATCTGCCCTACCCACTCTGCTTTCGCAACTTCAAATTTCGCCTCCACTAAATCCTCTATTCTTTTCGCCTCTGGCAGCTTTTGCACTCCTATCATGGACTGCAGTGCATGGATTAGCGAAGGAGGAACTGCCACGCCTGCTGATAATTCTATCTCCACGTCTCCTCTTATCTTTACATCCTCCAACTCTACCACATCGTATTCCTCCAGTATCCTCGCTATATCCTCTAAGGTTATTTTCTTTGCCCTCGCCATTTTTACTACTTCCCTTATTTCCTCTTTACTATTATCTTCCCTATGCTGATGTCCGCATCCTTCAGTGTTATCTTTATAGGGTCCGCTGCCCCCGATGCCATCGGAATAGGAACTTGAGTTAAGGATTCCGTTTGAACAGGAATTTCCTCTTCCGAGACCGTAGGGGGAGCCGCTGCTGCTTCCGCCGCCACTGCCCATCCGTCTGTTATTCTCTCACCGTCAACTTCCCTGATAACGCCATTCACAACCGGATGGTCAACTTTTTGCAAAAATTCTCTCAGCTCGCCTATATTCCTTACGTCCTTCTCTGTCGCTATCTTATCCGTCATTTCCGCAGGAATAGCCTCCGCTACTCTTTCTTTTAAATCCGACGGCATCCATACCACACGACGCCATCCACCGTCATATTGTATAAACTTGGGACTGTAGAAGTATTGTATTCCAATCCCAAGGAACCCTTTTACTTGCTTCCCGCCGCCGACAGAAGAGGCAACCGTTGAGAACGGCAGACCAATAGGCGTATCGGCGACTTTCGAGCCTCGATGCACCCATCCTATTCCACCAACTTCCGGTATATAAAATCCCGCAACCTCGAAACACCCGCAACTCGTATGCGGTTTCTCAAGGAATGCATGCAGTTTTATCGAATCATATTCGCCACTTGAGAGCCGTACCGCGGCTTCATTTACACCCGTATATTCGCCTCCTATCGGGTCTATGCATTCTCCTTTTTGAATGGGTGCGTTTGGTCCCTCAGGGTCAATCCTCGCTGCGGCTCTCGAATCAAACCAGCTCATTGCACCACAAAGAGCTATCCTATCCGGTGAAACTACACAAACATTCGTCGGTGCAAACGACTGACAGAGCGTGCATTGATAAAATTCGTCCACGTCTTCATCGTGAAGTCCCCTCGTTTTCACGTCTCTCGCCTCGTATATCCTGTCCGCTTCCTCTAACCTCTTCGCCACCTCTTCTCCATCAGTTATATACGTGGCTTCCATCTTCTCGATGAACGGCAGTTCCGCCTTGAAAAGCATTATCGTTGCTCTTCCTATCTGTTTCAGTGATTTCAGCCCTTTATTTACCGCCTCCTTGCTTATCCTTACCCAGATTTCTGCCCTCTGGTTGAGATGCATGTAGCCCTGTATATAACCCTGATACTCATGATTCCTTCTCTCTATTACTGCTTCAAGGTCTTTTTCTATCAGCTCCCCGCATACCCTGTATATCATCGCATACGCATAGTTACCGCCTTCCTCCATCTCCTCCAGGTCCGGTCCTATTAGACTAACTTCGCCATCTTTTATCTGCTCCGGGTCAGGCTCAAAGAGAACGAGCTCGAATCCCGGCTTATTCTGTCCCCCCAACTCCGCGTACAGCCCTGCTTTTCTTACCCTTTCACCCTCATACATGGGGTTTATATCGAAAGGGAACTTCTCCTCCGCTTCTCTCTCTCCCATTTTTTATCCCTTACCCGTCTCTGGATACTTCTTAACGAATGGTCTTTAAAAAGATTTTCTAAAAAGTTCTAAAAGACCTTACGATAATGCGCAATTGTCAACGTTTACTGTATCAATAATTTAACAATTTCATCAATAGTGCTTTTTGTGCATGAAGCCGGTTCTCCGCTTGCTCAAATATCACTGAGTTAGCGCTGCTCAGCACCTCCTCCGTTATTTCTTCCCCTATATGCACCGGCATGCAGTGCATTACTATCACATCTTCCTTCGCCACGCTCACCAAATCCTCGTTCATCTGGTAATTTCTCAAAACCTTCTTTCTTTTCTCACTCTCTTCCTCTTCCCCCATTGATACCCATACATCGGTGTACAAGACGTCGGCATCAGCAGCGGCTTCTTCTGCATTATTCCTTATTACCACTTCACAACCCATTTCCTTCGCTTTTTCTACTATCTCACCGGCAGGCTCGTATCCCTCTGGACACGCCACGAACATATTCATGCCTGTAATCGCAGCACCACCGATTAACGAGTTGCATACGTTATTCCCGTCCCCGACCCACGCTACTTTAACACCCGCTAATTTCTTCTTCTGCGCCTTTATTGTCATCAGGTCTGCCAGCGTCTGACAGGGATGCTCCAGGTCGCTTAACCCGTTTATCACGGGTATCGAAGCATGTTTCGCAAACTCCTCCACCGTGCTATGCCGGTATGCTCTTATCATAACTGCATCAACGTATGCGGAAAGCACTTTCGCCGTTTCTCTTATCCTTTCCCCCCTGCCCAACTGCAGCTCGTTCCAATTTAGACTTATCACGTTCCCGCCTAACTCACGCATCGCAACCTCAAAGGAGACACGAGTGCGTGTGGAAGGTTTCTCGAATATCAATGCTAATGTCTTGCCTTCTAAATCATTTCTCGCTCTTACGCCTTCTTTTCGCTCCCTTTTCTGCTCTTCCCCTTTTTCTATTAGCGCTTCTAGTTCCGCATGCGAGAGGTCAAATATCGAGATGAGGTTCATAATAAGGAATAAAGAGGAAAATGTATAAATAAAAAGACGTTACTCTTTAAAAGAAGGGGGAGATCAATTGGCGTATGTAATTTTGATATGGGGTGATTAAAGGGGATGAAAAAAGAGATGTCCGTCCGAAGGGAGATATATACGGACTTGAGTTCGGATATAACGAAGTTATACGCCATTTTTGTGGATTATGATTTCAGTAAAAGATCTTAAAAAAATTGCAAAAGCTAGATTAAAGGATTCCGAAGTACTTTTTAGAAACAAACGATACGATGGGTCTATTTATCTTTGTGGATATGCAGTTGAGATCGCTCTAAAGGCTAAGATATGTAAAACATTAAGATGGTCAGGGTTTCCAGAGACTGGAAAAGAATTTAAAAATTTTAATAGTTTTAAGACGCATAACTTAGATGTATTGTTGAAACTATCAGGGATGGAATCGAAAATAAAAGGTATGTACATGACAGATTGGTCAATAATCGCACTGTGGGATCCAGAAGTGAGATATAAGCCAATCGGAACTGCAAAGAAGATTGATGTGCAGGATATGATTTCATCTTCTAAGAATATTTTAGGTATATTATGAAAAGTTTAGTAGATAAATTTAGGACTATTGAAAAAACGATTTCGGAAGAGAAGGGTAGTTTTGTCCTTTTCGCATTATTTGTGAGAGAAGAAGCGCAGGATAAATGGGATTTGGTTCTTAGTGCTAACTGGTTTGCAGATGAAAAAAGGAAAATCTTAGATTACCTTGTTGAGAAAATCAAGGATGAACTAGCACAGGATATAACCGAAATATCTAGAATCATACTTTTACGACCGTCAGATCAGTTTGTAAAAACTGTAAATAGTATTATTAACATTGAACATGGTGATGCAGAAGTTGTAGATTCTCGATTCGACGAATATAACATTAAACATGCGTATATAATAACATCAAAGAGTTAAATAACAGCGTATAGAAAGCATTTACGGCTTCTTTTCACTTCGCCTAACCTGCTTCGCAAGTTCGTAAATTCTCAATCGTTACCTACAATTCGTTTCCAGACACTTTTAAATTAAACCTCCAATTTTTAAATACCTGCTCACTTCCCTTTAAACTCCGCCTTCCGCCTCTCCAAAAACGCTTTTAACCCTTCCTTTGCATCCTCAGTCGCAAGTGCCGACCCAAAGCATTCCGCTTCGTAGTCCAATGCCTGCTCCAGGTCCATTTCTATACCCCTGTTAACCGCATCCTTTATTATCCCAAGCGTAACGGTACTTTTAGAAAGCAATTTTTTTATAAGTTCGTGAACCTCACCGTCAAGTGTATCCGCAGGGACGACTTTATTCACGAGTGTTAGCCGAAATGCTTCTTCCGCATCTATGTGCTCTCCGGTCATCAGCATTTCCATCGCTTTCGTCGCCCCTACCAACCTCGTTAGTCTTTGTGTGCCGCCACCACCCGGAATAATTGCCAGATTTACCTCCGGCTGTCCAAATATCGCTCTTTC
>JADHYP010000074.1 GCA_016782355.1 Candidatus Syntropharchaeum sp.
GAAAGTAGGGGAGCCGAATTATAGGGCGACAAAACCTCTTACTGTATTTTCAGATACTGTTGATGGTGGTGTATATTACGACGCCAGCGGAAGTTATCAATCCTACAATGGCAGCGGAAGTTATCCACCAACTACTTTCGATAACAGGCTTCCAGACGGTGCGACACCTGTGCGTGCTCGCTTATACCTCTACATGTGGGGTAGAAAAGAAGACCCTGAGCACGCTAATTATTTCCTCGGAAAACTTCCTAATGTCGTCAATATGGAATTTATTGTTAGCGAAAATTCGCATTCAGTTGGTAAATTTACGTCGCCGATAAGTAAAGAGTTTCCCGATGCAACTCGAAATAATTATACTTATGCGACTTATGCGTATGATATTCAACCTTCCATCCTCAATACTATTGATGCAAATGATAGTTTGAAGGCGAGAGTATCATTTGACAACGGAACAGGAGTAGAGTTTTATGCTGTATCAGGAATGGGACTTTTTGTGGCTTATAAGGATTATAGCAATGGTTTATTAACGAAGTATTACATAGGGGAAGGTGGCGACATAATAATGGCAAGGAATAATATATATCCAACGGGCTTTGAATATGGTAATTGCACAAGTAATGTTAACTTTGATGATGTAGAAGACCCACAATTGGCGAATGCAACTTTGATAACTGTTTTATCAGAATATACCTTTCACACCCCTATTGAACCATATCCTATTAATGGAGTACCTTTACCTTTATGTGATCTTCTTCGCTTTAATGGAAAGGACATGGAAGAACCACTATTTGAACCAAATGGAGAGGTTCATTATTGGAAGTATCATACAGTAGGTGATATAGCTCTGAGGAGGAATGAACTCTGGGGGGAACGGGGGGATTATGTGGATGTGCAAGGTTCAAACACTGCGGAGATACAGAGCAGAGGCAGTTATTTCTTCTTGACAAACGCATTTTTGAACGTGTCATACCCACCGGACCTCGAACCATGGTTGGAGAAAACAAGTTTGCAGGCAACAGTAGGGAACCCGTATGATATACCCATTACTATAAACAATTGGGGAAAGAGTGATGCGAAAGATTTCAATGTCAGCATCTCTATTGATGGAGAGCATGTAAAAGACGAAACAATTACGGAAATAAATGGGGTAGGGCTAGAAGGCAGTAGCAAAACTTTAAAAATTACAATGCCTCGTGCACCACCTGTGGAATGTAGTATTAAGCACAATGTCACAGTTGTGGTGGACCCGGAGGAAAAAGTGAAGGAGTTAGTAAATAAATATGGTCGTGGTAAGCGTTGGGAAAGTAATGGAGAGGCGAATAACAATTGGACAGGGGAAGTAACAGTCGTGGTTGAATCAGGAGAACCCATACCGCCAAAGCATCCGGGTGGAGGAGGTGGAGGAACAGGCGGTGGCTGGGGCGAGGGAACAGGCACGGGCGAAGGTGCGGGTGAAGGAGAAGGGACTGGAACGGGAGGTGCTGGAGGAGAAGGAGCAGTGGGTGAAACAGGAGGCAAGGCGATTACAGGGTATTTGATGAAAGGTAGTGCAGTATCGGGCGAAGAGGGTGGAGGTGGTGGCAAAGGTGAGTTCTCGTTGGTTGCGTTGTTGCTGAGGCTTGTGATGTTAGCAGCGGCGGTTGTTCTCGTTTGTGCTGGTTATTTGATGGAGCGGAGGAGGCAAAATAACAAACTTTGAAGCATGGAGAGATGGAGCGATAAAAAATACGAAATTGTATGGACAGAACATGCATTGAACCGCTTACGCAAGCGAGGGTTTAAAAAGGTGGATGTACAGTGCGCAACTGATGGGCTGACTTTAGAGAGACGCATTGGGAATAAGAGATACGAAGTTATCGGTAGGGGACTGGGTGGCAGGTTTGTATTCATGGTGCTGGACTGCATAACCGATAGGAAGTTTGAAATAGTATCTATTCGAGAAGCAAACAAATCAGAAAAGAAACTTTATATAAAGAAAGTAGAATAGAATTTATAGTTATGTCATCGTTAAAAGAAGAAGATTGGGAAGTTGTGAAAGGAGAGTACAGAACTCCGGAGGTATGCCCCTGGTGTGGAGGGAAGATAGAGGAGAAATTGTTGGAAGTAAAGTTTTTAGAGGGTAAAGTGAGAATTTCAAAATTCCCAAAAATGGTTTGCAGTAAATGTGGGCGCTCATTCATGAACGATGAACAAGCAGCATATTACGAGAAGCTTCAGGAAGACCTTGTTCAAATTTATTCGATTGAATCACGGAGAAGTGAACTGCAAATGGTAGAGGCATGATAGTAGTGCAAAAGTGAAAAGTGAAAAAGTATTTAAATACCAACGGGTAAATATCCTTCATGGAAAAAATACCTGCATGGATAGAAAGGCTGCTTCTACCGAAGCTAAATGAGATTACTGGTGAAATAAAGGCGCTGCATACACGCATAGATTCTGTGGAAAAGGAAGTCGTGGGGTTGAGGCGGGAGATGCTCACAAAGTTCGATGCGACGGATGCTAAGATAGAGAGCCTCAGAAATGAGACGAAGCGCGATTTCAATAGCCTTAGAAATGAGATGCTGTCGAAGTTCGAGTCGGTGGATGTTAAGTTCGAGTCGGCGGATACTAAAGTTGCGGCATTAGATGCTAAGGTTGAGAGTTTGAGAAATGAGATGCTGTCGAAGTTCGAGTCAGTGGATTCAAGGTTCGATTCTCTTGAAGCGAAGATTCCGGTCATGGAGAAGATAGCGGCGTTTGAAGTCAGACTTGCTGAGATTGAGAAGAAGTTAAGCGTGCATGCCTGAATGCAATAGGTTTCCACCGGGATGGGATGAAAAGCGAGTGCAACGTGTTTTAGCGCATTATGAGAGCCAGACCGGGGCTGAAGCAGTCGCGGAAGACGAAGCTGCATACGAACAAGAAGGACAGACGATTATAGAAATCCCACAAGAATTAAAAGAGCTTGATAGCAGGTATCCAGTTGTCGTATCTCCTCCCGTTTGCATCAAACTTTTCTTTTAAAAAGAAACCTTTACTAAAGAAACAACCGGATTGCCGGTATCCAGTCGGTATATCTTTTTCCATTTGCATCCGTAAATTCTGTGCAGTTTATCCATCCATTTGTGGTTGGCAGTGCATCCGTATGATATATTTGGGGATATGAGCCGGTGTTAATGATGTAATGGTAAACCACGCCTTTTTTCAATGTCAAGGTCTTGTTAAAGGAGATATTGTGGTAATCGCCCGGGTAGCCATTCCAGTGAGCTTCTGCACAATCTCCCGTTGTTTCGTTCCATATCTTTGCGAATTCGGTATGCCCGCCTGTGCCTGAGCAGGGGTAAGTGTACATTCCGTTTACAGTAATATTCTGATTTACCGTTATCGTGCCATTATGCGTGCCGAAGATGCTTGGATAAGGATTAGCAGACGAGCCGGTATCGAAGATCGCCCCCGCGCCATCGCACGGGATGCGTTCGTAATTCGACCACGGCTGCATCAGTGGAGCGTAGTCCTTATTTGTTCCACCGTCTATATCGTATGGTGTATCCCAGATCTCGGAACCGTCCACCTCTTCGGCATCCGGGTAGCTCTGCGTGTAATCACGCCAGTAGTTGCCCATGTAGTTATCGAATAGTGAGCCAGTATCATTGTAATATCCAAGCGGCACAGTGCTGTTCCAGTAATTATCACCGCTATCGTAACACTGCGCTATATGATCCGAGAACTGGACGTTGTTATCTATAAACGTATTTCCGAATATGCAGTTCCAGAGACAGGGATGACTGGGAGTGTCGTAATCCATGTATATGCCGTAGTTATCGTTGTATGCAATGGTGTTGTTGTATATCTTGCTGTAGTTACCGAAGCAGTATATACCATGCCCTTCATCACTACCGGGCATTGCAGCGGTGTTGTTCCGGATGACGTTGTCACGCACGACGCAGTGGTCCCCTATCAAATCAATGCCATACAGGTTTCCTATGACTGTGTTATTCGTTATACAGATGTATTCGCAGTCGGGATAGGGCATCAAGCTTGGAAAAACGTCTATGCCATATTTAGCATTCTCCTGCACGAGGTTGTTATCAATGTCCACGTGGCTGCAATTCCGGAGTCTTATGCCCTTCAAATGGTTCTTTTCTACCGTACTGTCAGAGATTTTTCCATTCGTGATACTCTTGAAGAACACGCCACTTTCCGAGCAGTCATGGACCGTGCAGTTATTAATTACGAAAGGCACGTTCGTGTTCTGTATATCAATACCACGACCTTCGCAGTTCTCTATATCCAGGTCTTCAATGTAGTAGGTAGTGCCGTCTGTGGTGGCAAAGCCCTCGCTTACAAGGTTGTCAAAGTCGCTATTCGAGTTCACGACGATGACATTCCCCGCCTGTTTTTTCTTTTTCCCTTCGTTGTTATACTCATTTGATTCGCTTACATCGCTGTTAGCGTCAGCAACGACCTTGAATTCGTGGCAACCCTTCGCAAGGTTCACCGTGAAGCTTACAGTTGTGCTCTCGCCTGCTGCCAATGGTCCAACACCCTCTTCCTTAGCGTAAGGGGTTCCATCGACCGCTAAACTCACATTGAACGCCACTCCTGTACCTTCACCGCCCTCATTTTTTATCGTTGCAGTTATCATATAATCCTTGCCCGGTCTCATCATTGCCGGGAGTTCGATGTCTTCTTTGGTGACTGTAAGGTCAGGTCCAGTAGGTCCCGCCACCATGAGCACTGAAGCGAAAGCACGCTCATAGTAAGGCGCAGGGTCATAGAACTCCAGGAGATTGCTGCTCTGGTTTAAATAACTGGTTGATATATTGTTCCATCTGAGTAAGACCTCATTCCAACCCCCGGCATGACTCTCTGTAATGTCGGGTTCGCCGATGTCGTTGTCGTTGAGCTTCGTATCTGCATTGATTACATAAGGCCAGCCCAACGTCCATAGTTTCACTTTCGCTGGAGTGCTTACGTGCATGCCGTCGAAGTAGATGGAAGCATAGAAGTGGTCGTCAGGACCATCACAATAACTACCCACTTCCAGATACGGCGCTCCTTCATTGACCCAGTATGTCATCTCCGGCATGCTCGAATTCTCATACACAACCAGAAGAGCGATGAGATATATCCTGCCGTCCCAGCAGGTGCATGAATCACAACAACTGTTTCTAACGGTTATCGTGTTGCTTCCGGGAGTTATGTATGGCGTTGCGTTGAAACTGACAAACTGGACACCGCAGCCAACAATATAGTCGTGTACATCACCGGACGGGACATTAGGTGGCACGTTGCCAGGCGACCAGTTGAGTGCGTCGCATCTGTCACTCTGATAGCTTGCACATGGTGCTACGGGGCACGGGTCGCATGCTTGATACGTGGTAGTAGTATAAGAACTGGTGGCATTAACAATGGTTATGTCGAACTTTCCGCCTTTACTCGGACTGCCCTCCCATATACCGGTGTAAATCCTCGCAATTTTTATCCCCTCAGGCACGTTGTCAAATGTCCTCGTCATTGAGTTGAATTGCGCCCACCCCTGCTGTTCGAGGTAAACGCCGCCGTTGATTGTGCCATAGAATTTAGTTTCCGAGGGGCATCCGGCGCCGGGATTGCCCGGCGCACTGACCGGCATACATAAAAGCAAACACGCAAACACGGCTATTGTTACAACAACCACCATACTTACCTTTTTCATATTCTATATCGCCTCTTTTTATTTCTTACGTCCCTTTATTTCAAATATTTTCGCCTTTTTATAATATTAATTATTACCTATTTTCTTGTTTTAACCAGTATATAAACTTTTCTATTTTTTCTCGTGTTTTTTCGTTTTTCCCCCTCTTTGACTTTGCCTTCGGAGAGTTGGCTGCAAACGACTTTTATCGTGCAGAAGGTTATTTATATAGGCACTGCCAATTTATTAGCGGTGATGGAAATGGCGGAGATAAAAGTTGTAATACCAGAAGATTTGAAGTTAGAGGTCGAAAAAGTTTCCGAAATAGAGTAAGTATAGAAGTTGGGAAACATAAAGAGGAATTTATATAAAAAAGGAGGTTAAGAAGGATGGAAACCGTATGTATCCCTAGAGAGAGATACGAACATCTGATAAAATGCGAGCGATTGGTGGATATGGAATTTGAAGAGAAGTTCTCTGATGAGTTTATAGCAGAGGTCAAAGAGAGTGAGGAAGCATATAGGAGGGGCGAATACATAGAAGTAAAGGATAGAGAAGAACGGGAAAAACTATTTGAGTCCCTATGAAGATGAGATACAAGGAGAGATATACAAAACTTTTCCTAAAAGACGTTAAGGCTATCAAAAAGGACAAGGTACTGTTAGATAGGCTAAATAAGAAAATAGATCAAATACTTGAAAATCCAGAGCATTATCCACCTAAACGATACGAGTTAAAGGGAAAAAGAAGTGCTCATGTTGGCTCTTATGTAATCCTTTTTGAAGTTGTAGGTGAAATAGTTACATTTTACAGATTTAGGCATCATGATCATGTTTACAAATAATCGTATTTGTATAGCTAACCACAACCCCATCTTTCACTTTCCCTTTTATTTTTCATCTGTGTTAATCTGCGAAATCCGTGTCTAAAAATAAAATAAACGACCCCGAAAAAAGAAAACCGGGGGAATCTTTACATTTTACATTTTTCAGTCTCGCTTACGTCCCACTCTCCAACCGGATCGCCGGTATCCAGTCGGTATATCTTTTCCCATTCGCATCCACGAACTCCGTGCAGTTAATCCATCCATCATCGGTGTGTAGTGCAGGCGTGTGGTGTATCTGCGGATAAGAGCCGGTGCGAATGGTATAGTTGTAAGTATGGCCGGCGAACAGCGTGAAAGTCGTATCGAAGGTTATATTGTGATAGTTGCTGCCAGCGTAACCCGTCCAGTGCCCTTCCGCTATTGGTTCCACGGACTCGTTCCAAATCCTGACATACTCTGTATGCCCGCCCGTTCCTGTGCATGCGTATGTATA
>JADHYP010000075.1 GCA_016782355.1 Candidatus Syntropharchaeum sp.
CTGACTCGAGGGCGCTCTTATGCGCGCAAAGGACAGGTAATCTCTATTGACGTCCAGAAAGGTTTTGTCACCGCTAAGGTTCAGGGCACACGAGCAAAACCCTACGAAGTCAGAATTCAATTGAACCCGATTTCTGAACACGATTGGGCTAAAGTAACGGTTGCAATGGCATCGAAAGCGATATTTGCGGCTAAGTTGCTTTCTGGTGAGATGCCACTCGACATTGAGGATGCGTTCCGCGAAGCCGGTGTCTCTCTTTTTCCGACATCAAAGAAAGGGCTCGAAACTAAATGCTCGTGTCCCGATTGGGCTAATCCATGCAAACATATCGCCGCCGTTTACTATCTCCTGGCAGAGCGGTTTGACGAAGACCCGTTTCTTATCTTCAAACTACGCGGTCGAACGAAGGAGGAGATTATTGATGCTCTTCGAGAAAAGCGTGCCGTTGCCGCAACCGCGGAAGAAGAAAGTGAAGCGATAACCGAAGGCGCCGTTTCCATCTCAGGTGAGAAAGTCAAACCACTCGCGGAATGCCTGGATTCTTTCTGGCAAGCAGGTGATGCATTGGATTCCTTTTCCGTTAATCCTGCTCGTCCTGAGGTAGAGAATGCAATTCTTAAAAGACTTGGCGATGCTCCTTTCTCCGTTGGTAAAGTCAATCTCACTTCTTTGCTATCAAAAGCATACGAGGTGGCAAGTCGTTCGGCATTGCAAAAGGCGGAAGAGGAAACATCGTCGGAAAATTTATAAGCGATGAATACTATGAAATATTACTGCAACAATCGTTTAACGGAGGTAGTTCACAGAATTACGGACATCGCAAACAAAAGGCATAATACACCTACCACGTCTGTTAAGCTGGTTATGAGTGGTATAGTATCGTTATCAGGGTCCATGCCAAATTTAAAGGATAGAATTGCGATGTAATAGGAAGCGAGGTTAAGAAAAGTCGTGCATAAAATACCGCCTAAAAGTGAGATAGATAGCATTTCAAATATGCCCGGAGTGGATATGCCAAGAAGGATACTCGCAACGTATGCCAATACACCGACAAATGAAAATACGAATACGGAAAGGAGGTATATCACTGCGAAATTCGAGGAGACAAGCTTATCGGGAAACGGCTTTGGAACCACCGTGCCTATGTGAAGCATGGAGGAAAGGCGAGCACTTAATATACCGCCTAACGCATTACTTTCACCCAGAAAAGGTGGAATAATTATTAATAGAGCAGGAATAGTGATTAAAGGCAGCGACACTCCACCGGACGTTATCCTGGCAAAATCCAGTGCTATTCCGGCGAGAGTGCAGAGAAGCCCGCAGATGAAAAGCATCGGGATACTTTCCATAAGAATACGCCTTACCGTGGCATCGTTTGATCTTAGACCTTTTACGGCACAGAAAACCGCAGCAAGGATAAATAAAATTGAAAGTATGGTTACTAACCCCATAGGTGATTTTAGCAATATGATAGCAGCCAGGAATAAAGAGGGTATGGTTATCATGTCGCCGGCAGAGGTTATTATTGGCGAGGACATGTTATCTAAATCCCAGTTTCTGCGGTAGCCAATAACGGAGACGAGAATTGCGATACCGAGCAGGATGATTCCTGAGATTAAACCGCCGATTACCGAAATGAGAACGAATCCCCGGAGAGAAATATACTCGACATCCGGCGTTGCAAACGCATCCGCTACTAATTTCGCCAAGAAGCCAAGGATAACGGAAAGAATGAGCGTTAGTAGCAGAGATGCGTATGCATTTTGGTGTAAGACACTTCCTTTTTTCAGCGTGGGAGAGAAAAGACCGAGATGCATGGAAGTTCCTAATCGGGAGACGAGCGCACTGTAGATATTACCACGCATGGCAATTGCAGGTGGAATAAGTATCATGAGACCGGGAAGCAGTTGCAGCATATCTGTCATCAAACTCAACCCAATTCCAGCCAGAAGACCGGTGAAAGAACAGAATAGCAGCGAGAGGGGGGCTTGCCTGAATAAGTCTGAGAAGTTGTGAAGAAATATTGGAATCTTTTGCAGTTCTTTTATTCTCTTCCTCATGTTCATACTCGTGCCTCCCTCTACCTACTTTCTTTTGCCAAATTTTACCCTTACTCCTGCTTATGCCTTTCATCCTACCCAAGCCTAAGGCTATGCTTATGCCATTAAGGCTATCCGGAGGTTCGGGTTCAGCTTCGCTTTCGTTAGCTATTCCTTGCATTGCCATCTTGATTTTGTAACGTCTTTTCTTATTTTACCACTCCCCTTTATAAATTTAGAAGGTGAAAATGAATGTCGGCGGAAGAAAGTAAACTGGGGGAGATAAGGAAGAGGATAGATGAGATAGACGATGCAATTGCGGATTTACTTTCAAAGAGGAGGCAATGTGCGACGGAAGCAAAGGAGGAGAAACTGCGGCTGAAAAAACCCCTCAGGGACAGACAAAGGGAGAAGGAAGTGGTGGAGAAGTGGTGTGCGAGGGCAAGTAGAAGTGGGAGTAGGAGTAGAGGGGGCGATAAGCAGGGGTTAAGCGAGGAGATGATGAAGAAGATGGCTGAGCTCATAATTGAATATACGGTTAAAAATGAGATGGAAGAGTGAGAATATGGAACTCATGGCTATCACGGCGAAAGGAATCGCGATAAAGATAAGGAATTTTGAAATCCCGGATATTAGAAGAGTGATGGAAATAGAGGAGCAATCGTTCCTGGATGGCGATGCGGGGTTGTATCTGGAGTTATACGAGGAATGGCCGGAGGGTTTCATGGTAGCGGAGAAAGAAGACAAGGTGATTGGCTTCGTGGTTATGGTATTAACGCCGGAAGGAGAAGGGCGAGTATTTGCACTTGCCGTTGATTCACGATATAGGGGGGGTGGCGTAGGGCGGACGTTATTAAAGGCAGCTTTTGCCGTTCTCCGGAAAATGAAAATATGGTATGTGCTGCTGGAGGTGCGCGTAAGCAATGTCGTGGCACAGAGATTGTATAGGAGTATGGGATTTGCCGAAATTGGATTCGTTCCTTTCTATTACAAAGATGGAGAAGGAGCGATAGAGATGCGGAAGGTGTTGTGACAAACTTTATTTGGGAAAGGAAGTTTGATCAATAAAACTTTTTTCTAAAAAGTTTTATATGTTAAAGCGCCACGAGTTCTCCTTTCAATCTCTTGTTTCCTATTTCTCGTTGTACATAAAGTATAACTTCCTTATATTTAAGACGCAGATTAACACGGATTTACGCGGATTTATTTAACTTTAACATTGTTGATTTTTATTATCTGTGTTAATCTGCGTTAATCTGTGTCAATAATTTATTTTCCCTCTTTTTTATAAAATCTGTGTAATCTCGTGGTTATAAACTCTTCTTACCCACCACGGTAATAAAAACAGGACCTCTTATATCTATCTTCTTCTTCCTCGAAGTGACATAACGCATCACCACCTCGTCTATCTTTACGTTTATATCCGCACCGCTTCTCACTATCCTCGCCTTCACTTCACAGTCTTTTTGATCCATTTCTCCTATTTTTGCCGCTTCCTCTATCCTGCGAGCAGCAAAAGCAGCAAAAGCATCTAAAAATCTTATGTCCGTTGGCACACCCGCTTCAAACGTCGTTTCCCATTCCTTTTTCCTCGGTATCCCAAATATAGACCCCTCGTGCACAACCATTTCATTCAGATATGCGGGACCGCAAAGGAGTGTGTTCTCCTCTGGCTCTGTCACCCATACTTCAACGTCCCTCCCTAACAGGGGACCTCGATATGCGAGGAACTCACAGGGTGATTTCGCACTGCCTTTCTCTTCACATACCCGAACGATATTTTTTGCGATTTCATCCCCTTCCGCCGTGCCCGGCGTCTCTTCCATGTTTACCATCCCCGCTATTTCCATATCGCTCAATTCCCATTGTGCATAAAATTGTGGAAACGTTAACGCTCTTACATCGCTTGCATCGTGCAATATCATCGCTAATCGCTCTACGCCCAATCCAAGGTTCATCACGGGATACGGAATATCGTATTGCGCCAGCGCAGTGGGTGAATAAATACCAAAAGTGGCTACTTCCACCCAGCCGATTCGAGGATGATAGCAAAAAACTTCCGTTTGCGTCTCCGGCATGTAATATTTCGAGCGTTTCTCGTCCTTCCTGAATTTTATTTTATCGAAGCCAAATTGCGAAAGCAGCCCGGTTGCAATGTCCTTACCATCGTCTATGCTTACTTCTTCGTTGCATAAGACGCAGGATGCGGAATGGTAATTACGGAGCCTTATTTCGCCCTCTCGCTGCTCTCTCCTGAAGCATCTATCAACCGAGAACTGTTTTATCGGCAATGGCCTTTTATTCCAGACTTCGGCAAGTGTCAGGAACCAGCCGGAGGTCATGTGACTTCGTAATGTGCTTCCGGAAGGAACGGGGGAAAGGTTTTTCAACTCCGGGAAAACGGCATCAAACACTTTTGCCACTTCTATATCCGCCACGTCCATACTGTTTGCCACTTCATATACCAGGTCATCGCCATCTATCTCGCCTTTTTTATACCGGTGCAGCGTATTCCTGAGCGCCTCTATTTCCTCTTTCGATAATTCTTTACCAAAGTACGAGTTCATTCGCTTCACACTATCCTCGGAAATGCCAATGTCCGGGCGAGGCAGACCAGCGAGATAATAACAGCGGTCAAGGACTGCAAGTGCTTCTTTTCCAAATTGCTTCTTCACTTCCGCTTCTTCTATTATCACAGGGTTCATGACTTCCTCGAAGCCGAGCCGCAGATACGCATCTCGCAGCTTTTGGATGGTTTCAAACACGGGATGAGGTTTTCCACATCTTAAACGCAGTAAAGACCTCGGATATTTTTCATTGAGACTTCTCTCACTTGCGTATTTTGCTCCCGCCATCCATGTGGCTTCAAAATCCTTGCTCGTTTCTTCTCTTATCTGTTTGGGGTCGAATTTCATCTCTCACTCCTTCCTCCACTACTTCCTTAATCTTCCTACTATTTTATAAATACGCATAGCATACAAATGATTATGTCTTTCAGTTTTGCGGTAGCTTTTGAAAGCATCCGGGTGATGTTGATGGCGATGATTCCTTTTGGAGAACTTCGCACTTCCATACCATTTGCAATTGGCATTTATGAAATGGGACCCGAACAAGCTTTTGTTCTGTCTGTAATAGGAAATATGCTACCCGTAGTTCCTTTACTCCTTTTTCTCGACCCCGTTTCAAACTGGTTGCGAAGATACAACATTTTCGACAGGTTCTTTAACTGGCTATTCTCAAGAACGAGGAGATATAACAATAGGATGGAGAAATATGGCTCCTTAGGATTAATACCTTTTGTTGCGATTCCTCTTCCCGTGACAGGAGCATGGACGGCGTGTGCAGTCGCTTTCGTCTTTGGCATTCGCAGCCGATACGCATTTGCGGCTATTTTCGCAGGTGTGATAATCGCAGGTATAGCAGTAACGCTATCGTGCATGGGTGTCTTGAAAGTGTTAGAGATTTAGTTAAATGGCTAACTAAACCGCTAGCTAAACCGCTAAACCGCTCATTTCCTCTCCACATACCGCCCTCTCCGTTCTATCTCCTTTACCCTTTTCAAGACTTGCGATGCATTCGTAAAAGTTCTCCGGTAGCCCTTTATAAACGACAGTTTTAATTGTTCATACGATTCATGCGTGCCTCGGAGACTCTGGAAAAATAGATGCACGTCAACGCCTCTTGCTTCTGTGCTCGATTCGATAAAGGATAACCCGAAATCTATAAAATAGACGACGTTATCGCTGCCTACAATAATATTGGAAGTGGTTAAATCGCTATGAATTATTCCATTTTTGTGCAAGATGCCAACGAGCTCGCCTATTCGCTCGATTATCGCATCATTTATCACTTCCCTTGCTAAATCACCTTCTATTCGCTCCATTACGAGTTCGTAATCGGTAATATCAAAAATAATAGGGGTAGGCACGCCTTTTCTTCTCGCTTCCGAGATTATCTTCGCTTCGCTTTTCGTTCTTTCTTTCCTTATTCGCTCGTCTATCTCCTTTACCCTGTATCGCTTCTCTATTCGCCTCTTATAGACGAGGTCGCCCTTTATCTCTACTATCGCCTCGGCGCACTGTATCATCAAACTTTCTTTATGCACCTCTCTTCTTACGGGATTTTTTGAAAGCCCATGCCTACTTGCGTGAAATGGTCGTCTTCTGTAAGAATATCAGTGATTCCTGTTTCTAACATGACTACCATTGAGGTTAAATCGGTAAAGGATATCCCCGGCTTGTCCTGAAACTTTATTCTCAAGTCTTTTGCTTTCTCGAATCGCTCCGCAGTAATACTGAAAAGAAGGGTAAAGGTTTCGTCCAAGACATAATCCGTGGTGTAAAATAAACAGTTCCCACTGCATAGGCTGAGATATAGGTCTTTTATCTCCTCGTGTCTATGCTCCCTTTTATCCCGTAAAGCAATTCTTCTTCCTTTTCTTCTCTCTTCTCTCGTGCCAAAAGATAGCCTACGAAATCAAAGACCTCTGCGAGTTTATCCTCTGAGAGATGTCCCAATGCCTCCTTAACAACGTCCTCCAATACCTGCCTTTTCTGCGAAGCATTTTGATTTTTTAATGTTTGTTTGTTCAACTATCCCACCTCCTGAGAAAGAGGGGAAAGGAAGCGCAAATATTTGTAGCGGCGATAAGAGCATCCAAATAGGATTATCGTCCCCTCTTTACATAGTATTACGGTTTCAAGCATTTTTTATCACTATCTAAGATATGTGTTTTATCACTTTAAAAAGTTTTTGATTCTTCGGGATTGTAAAGTTATTTTTTCCACACTTTATTGGGTGCTCCCCCTTTTGAATCGTGATAATTAATTGGTAGGAAATATGAATATCAATCCACCACAATTAAGCAGATAAAAATCTCTTGATACTTTTGGCATTATAATTGGTATTCCACAAGCCGTAGATTGATACAAAGGC